>NZ_JAPPRI010000002.1:0-67285 GCF_026672565.1 Dietzia sp. SL131 | reverse complement strand
GGACCCGTGCCCGGTCGGACTCCTCAGCCTTGGCGCGTGCAACGGTGGCGTCCTGGCGTGCGGTCTCGAGCTGGACACGCAACTGCTCGAGCTCGCCGCGCACTGCCTCGAGCTCGCCGAGGGCGCGGTCGCGGACCGCGACAGCCTCATCGCGTTCCGACTCCGCTTGTTCGGCCGCCTCCAGTGCGGCGGCCTCGCCGCCGCGGGCTGCATCCAGCGCCACAGCGGTCGCCTCGTCCGCCTGCTCCGCGGCCCGCTTCCACGCCGCGGCCCACACCGAGGCCACCATCGCCGACATTGCCTCCGACAGATCTGGGGCCTCGGGCACATCCCCGGCAACGCCGGTGGCGTGCTCACGCATCCACGCAGCGACCTCGCCGATGCGCACCCCCGCTTCGCGCTGCACGCTGCGCACGGTGACCTTGTCCCCTCGCGCAACGAGCACCCCATAGGCCCTGGCGATCTTCTCCGACGTCGACATGACAACCCCTCAAAGTACGGTAACGGGTAACGGGAAACGCGTCACGTTACCCCGGTTACCACCAAGGCTGGACAGTGCCTAGCCATCCGCGCTTTCAGGACCGGGGGCGGGCGCGAGCTGCGCGTCGACGCAGGCCACCGGCACGTCGAGGAAGTAGCCAGAATCTGACCACGCCGCTGCGGTCCCAGCCGCGGGCGAGACAGCGGGCCGAAGTCCCGACCGCGATGCGCCCACTGGGCGCCGATGGGCCGGCGTGGCCACCGGCAGACCCGCACCGTGCGGCGGCGCCGATCCGGTCGAGACCAGGCCCAGAACTGTGTGACTCCCGCGCAGGAGCTCTCGACAAGACACCGCTGCGCCATCCGGCCCAGGCTCATGCCTACAGAGCACCGGACGCGGAAAGTCACATGGAGCACCAACTCCGCGTCCTGTACACTTCTCCGTACAGGAGGGGTTGGAATGAAGACGATGAGCTACACCGAGTCCCGGGCCCGCTACGCCGAGGTCCTCGACGGGGTCACCAACGACCGCGAAGAGGTCATCATCACCCGCGCCGGCCACGAACCGGTGGTGATGGTCTCCCTCGACGACTACGAGTCCCTGCGCGAGACCGCCCACCTGATGCGATCACCGGCCAATGCACGACGCCTGCTCGATGCGATGGAGCGGCTCGAGGCCGGCCGCGGTCAGGCGCGCGACCTGCTCGACGCCGACTGACGTGCTGCTGGTCTGGGACGACAACGCCTGGCAGGACTACCTCTGGTGGCAACAACAGGACCGCAAAATCCTCAAACGGATCAACCTGCTCCTGCAGGACATCACCCGCAACGGCAATGAAGGAATCGGCAAACCCGAACCCCTCAAATACGACTTCGCCGGATACTGGTCCAGACGCATCACCGACGAACACCGCCTCGTCTACAAAGTCACCGACACCGAAGTCCGCATCGCCACCTGCCGCTACCACTACGGATGACCTCGCTGCCCACGCCGCATTGCGACCGCGATATAGCCCCCAAAAGGCCCTTGGCATGAAGCGTCGAAGAATGTTATTGCGCGTCGTTTATCCGCTTCATGCATACTGTGATCCTGCAAGGACAGGCATCACAAAAGGGGGAAGCAATGGCTCAGCAATTTCAGGTGAGATTCATCGACGATCTCGACGGAACCGACCTAGGCGAGACGTCGAACACCATTTCTTTTGCCTTTGAGGGCAAGGAGTACGCCATTGACCTCAGTGATGACAACGCCCAGGCGTTCCGAGACGCCATCACGCCATACGTTGAGGCCGGCCACCGCGTGACCGGAAGAGGCACCAAGACCGCGCGCAAGACCGCCTCAAAGACCTCCTCCGCCCACACCAAGGCGATTCGCGAGTGGGCCCGCAACAATGGCTACGACGTCTCCGACCGCGGACGGATTCCCGCGGACGTGGCCGACGCGTACGCAGCGGCCAACTAGACCGACAGCCCGGCGCCCCCAGAAGCAACCGCCAAACCCGCTCAGGGCAGCCGTCCGGAGCAGACCGCACGTCGAAAAGGCGCGCCTGCCAGCCGTGATGTTGCTGGCAGGAACGGGTGTTCGTAAGTCGGGAGTAGGCGGTCTGATCGCGGTTTCTCGAGCGGCGAATTACTCTGTGGCACTCTCCACGCCGGTAACAGGAATTGTTTCGTGTTACCTGTTTCCGCTGTTACCGATTGCTCGGTGATTTTCGGAGAATCACCTCTGGCAGTGCTCACGTACGGCGGCGATGTATTCGGCGTACGTACCTGCCGCGTCAACGGCGTGGCGCTCAATGGTCGATGGGTGATAGCCCAGGACGTCGGCGATGATGGCGGCCGGGGCGGTTTTGCTGAGTTCATGCAGTGTGCCGAGCCGGGCGGCGCGGGCGCTGACGAGGTGGTCTCGTAGCCGGAGGCGTAGGTGCATCGGGTCGATGTGCCGGCCGGGGGAATGCCCTCTGAAGACCCAGTTGCTTCTCGGGTGAGCGGCGGTCTGGTCGTGGCCGGGGTTGGCCAGGAGTTCACGCCACGGCCCGTCGAGCGGGGTGGGCAACGCGATCGGGCCGCTGCCGAGCGTAATGGTCGTCAGATCTTCGGTCACGGTGATGTCGTCCCAGGTCAGGGCGGCAATATCCTGGATCTGTTGGCCGAAGACTAGGACTAGAATCGCCGCGGCTTTGTCGCGTGTGGTCAGGGTGTCGCCGTCCACTATTCGATCTAGGGCGGCGCCTTGCTCGGTGGCGCTGAGTTTGGTGCTGTTACCGCGGCGATGGCGGGGCACGGTGAGCCCTGGTGGGGGCGTTTTTGGTGTCCATGGCCCAGCCGAGGAACCGGTCGATGAGCAGTCGCGTGGTTGGCCCGCCGGCGATCCAGGCGTCGACCTCGCCCTGGCCGACGTCGGCGAGCGTGATGTCGCGCTCGCCGAGCCAGTTGAGGAAGTTGATCGCGACGGTGACGGTCTGCTTGCTGCGCAGGAAGGTGCCGTGGGGGACGGGGTTCATCTGGTTCATGCGCCGCAGATGGTGCCAGTGGACATAGCGGTCAATGACGGCCCGGTGGGTGTCCTCGGTCAGCCTCTCCAGTGCTGTGTCCGCCCAGTCTTGGTAGCGGACAAGCAGCTCGTCGCGTCGGGGCAGGACACCGTGCTCGACAAGGAGCCCGCGCACGTAGTCGCGGGTGCGCGAGCGTGGGAGCGCATCGATCGCCTCGTGCGTGAGCTCCGGGAGGGAGGCCAGCTGGTTCAGGAATTCGGTGACGTGCCGCTGGCGGATCCAGGTCATTCCACTGTTGGCGCGTTTCATCGATTTCAATGCCTCCGCCAGGGGGATTAGCCTCTCGGCGATGGTGCCGGTGTCCGGGTTGGTCAGCAGTCCGTCGACGGTCTCGCTCAGTGCGCATGGCCAGCACAGGCCGGCGCGGTAGATCTCGTCCTCGGCGCCGCAGCGCACGCAATCGATGTTGAGGGTGATCTGGGCGCACGCCCGGCAGGCCGGGCGCCCATGGACTCGGCCCGGTAAGACGCCGATGTGGCCGCAGTCGCAGGTGCCGCGGGTGCGTTTGGCCTGCTGGTAGCAGTAGCCGCAGATCTGGTCCTCCGGGCCCCAGGTGACCACAAGGGGGTAGCCCAAGCCGCAGCGATCACACGGACACACGCGACGTAGGTCCGGATCGTCGGGTTTGCGGGGCCTGGCCATCGGTACCGGTCAATCCTCGTTGTCGCCCCGGACGAGTCTCACCCGGCGGGCGATCGGCTGGCCGGGTGCCACCCCCAGGTCTTCCGGCCGGGCCGGCGCCTGCGCGGTGGCTGCTGCCCGCATCTCCACGAACGGTTCGAACAGCTCACCCGGTTCGCAGTCGAGGATGTCGCAGAGCGCGGCGAACGTGCGTGCCGGGATCCGCTCTGGTGTGCCGGTCACCAGCCGGTAGACCTGACTCTCGGACAGGTTGATGCCCCGAGACCTCAACAACGGCACCAGTTCGGTGCTCTTCCACAGGTTGCGCTGCGCCATCATCGTCCGCAGATTCCAGCGATACCCGATGCGTCGTTGCTCAGCCATCAGCGTCTCCGTCCTGCTTCCTGCCGCGGCCGTCCAGCCGCGAAGCGATCATGCGCTGAATGGTCTTCTGTTTGAAATCGTCGCCGACCGAGGTGTACAGCCCGGTGACCGACGCATAGGCATGACCGACTTGAGTCTGCACGAACGCCGGGTCGTAGCCGGCCTCGATCAAGTGCGTGACGTAGGAATGTCGCAGGCAGTGCAGTCCGAGCTCTTTCGGCAAGCCGGCACCCTCGCGGGCGGCGGCGAAGGCATCACTCAAGCTACCCACTCTTATCCGCTCGGCGCGCTCGCTCGGCCATAGCGCCGCCGAGCGGTCAGCAGTAGCGAAATGCGCTCGACCACGCTCGGTGATCCAGAATCGGAGCAGGTCAACCACCCAGTCGAACTCCGGGACCGTCAACACGGTTCGTCGTCGCGGCCCCGACCCGGCGGTGCCTTTGGCCCACCGGACGGTCACCGCGCCGAAGTCGCCGTACGCAGGCACATGCGGGTTGGGGCCGAAATCCTGCACGTCCAACATCGCCACCTCGCGACGCCGAAGCCCATAGGCGTAGCAGACCTTGAACGCGATCGAGTCCCGCAACAGGGGCAGCCAGCGCTTACTCCCAGCAGCGAACTCACGATCGACCCGGTCGTCCACGTCATCAAACAGTCTCTGCAGCTCCGTGGCCGTAAAGGCCCGGCGCCCGGCCGGAACAGCATCCTCGCAGGTGTGCCGCGGGGTGTTCCACTCGAACGCGATCTGGGCCGGAACATCGTCGAAGACCCGTTGGCACAGCGCACCCCACCCGTAGCTCGAGCTCGAGACGTAGGCACAGAACATCGCGATGGCATTGCTGTCCGAACGCAGCGTCGTCCAGCTCACCGGCTTCTCACCCGAGCGCCGCCCAGCCATGTAGTCATCCAGATCGACCGGTCGCCACGACCACGGGAACGTCCCCGCAAACTCCTGGAACCGGCGCAGCACCCCGCAGCGCCCGTCGATCGTCGCTCTCGTCAGCCCACGCGCCAGCATCTGCGCCCGCCAACCCTCGACCATTGCTTCAAACACGCGGTCCTCGGCGCGGAACAGGCCAACCTCACCGTCGCGCAACAGCCGCGGAACGAACCCAGGAACACCGTCCACGCCGACCTCCGACCCGTGGAAACCTGCATCTAATGCAAGAAACCTACGGGACGCTGGACCGACGCACAAGCATCACATCCGCGGCGTCGACACTGCACCAGCCAAACCCGGCACCCACCAGCACAAACCCAATCATCGCAGGTAGACGGCAGTAACCGCACCTACCGGAACCCCCGAGAGTTTAACGCCGATAACGTAGATTCTGTAAAGCTGTAGTCTGCGTATCAGGTCAGATGCAACGCTCCCCGGCTCCACGTAGCCCCTCAGGCGTAGCCTCTACCTCAGCCCGGCCTGCAAAGTTCCCCGTTGAATCGGGGCTCACTGCCGACTAGTGGCTACTCGATGCTGCAGCGCCAGTACCCACTTAGCCCGAGAAGGTTGAGATGCTTGCTCCACCTGAGATGGCCCTGCCCCCTCTCCTCGGAGGGCAACGCGTGTACATCTGCTCCGGCGCACCGTGGAAAGACGCCCTCGACGCCTTCCACGACCAAGCCGAAGGTCCCGTCTTCCGAGGATGGAAAATCGACCCTACCTACCGCAAGGGCGATTGGATTTTGACGTACTTAGCCACTACTCCACGGGTGTTCCTGTGCTGGGAGCAAGCGCTACTGGATGGGACCGCGGATAGCAGAATTGTGGTCAACCCTCACAAGCGCGTCACCTTCGACAATGTCGTGACCGTCGACCACGTGGAGTTTCGGACAGGCCTAACCATCAAGGAAAACTGCGCCTTCGACGGCGACGATGCTCAGCGTCTTTGGCAGGAACTCAACCGAAACCTGCGACTACCCAGGCACTGGCACGAACCCTGCTGACTCCCACCTCTCCCCCAAAGTTCGTCTACGCACCTGTGCCGATCCCCGCGCAAACCATCCGGTAACCAGACGTTATGACAAGTAAGCGACCGGAGCTGTCTACCTCGCGGCGGTCCGCCACCGAGCAACGAGCGTCCAGCGAGTGAAGTGCTCTAACCCGTCGAATAGTTGCCATCTAAGCAATAAAGGAAGTTTCGATAAATCATCCTAGCGCGAGACCCCCCGTGATGCGTTGATCGTCTGCGCACGCACGTCAATATCGGGACCGGTGAAGAGTCGATGAAACGCTTCATCAAGCACTGAAGCGCCAACTAGTACTTCGATAGCGGTCAAGTCCGAGTCTTCATGAGTTCCGACATTTCCAAGCCACTTGATCGCAAATAACAAATCGGCGATCGATTTTCTCGTCGAGTCAGATTTCAGCCAATTCTGAATACGCTTGTGAGCGCTCTGAAAGGTGCCGTGCGCATCAGTCGAAGGGACACCCTCGGAGGTTAGGAATCGCTCGACGGTGGCCCGCATTGCAGTAGCGGATAAGCCCGGGTCGGCGAACAAGACACGAGACGCACGAACTACACCGTCACGAACCTGCTCAGGGGCCGACTGAGGAACCGCCATTAGGAGTATGGGCGGATGCAAGTGACTTATTGTGTAGAACGACGAATAGGCGAAGTTTGGGTATTCCTCCTCTCGTTTATCCGAGTAGGACACGTAGTAGTCTCCGGTGCCGCGCACGACTTGTTGACATTCGGGGTTCTCGCACTGTCCATCCACAACGAATGTTCCGCTGATCCAGTCAGGGTCCCACCCAGGGTGCTTACGCAGCTTTTTTGAATTGTGGTCTTCGGTCGCGTTGGGACCTGTGAACCTGATATGGCCAGCGTCGCACCTGGGACACTTGGGGCGTGGCCATGGCTGGTCGTCTTCAATCGGCTTAGCAAGTGCAAGGAGTGCGGGATCCACCGTCATACTCGCACTTTAGACCGCTTCCAGCTCCGGAGAGAACGTTCGTCGCCTAGCAGGTCCAAGCCGCTCCCTGGATGCGGTCGAGCTTGTGCGCGGCCCAGCAGACCCAGACGCCTGCGCTACTTGCGATCTCACAGCGGGCGAAGAGACTCGAATCTGGGGGACTCGACGCAAATGGTACCTGTCCCGCACCAGACGGGGAATAATCCGGAGAGAGGGAGAGCTTACGCAGCCCCAGACAGACTCAGCGAGTTGCCTGCGCTCCACAGCGAATGCGCATCCGCCAATCGACATCCACCGAGATTGCAATTTAGCTCTGGGGCATCGAAAGGTGTTGAAGTCGATATAGGATCGTGCTGTGGACAACGAGTGGATTGCAATCATCGCTGCAGCTATGGGTGCCGGGGGTGCCATACTGGCCCAGATTGTGAGCGCCTCTTTTAGTGCAGCACGCGATTCGCGACGACTTGAATGGGAAAAAGAAACAAAAGAGGAAGAGGCGAAGCACCGACAAGCTCAACGCTTCTTGGACCAAAAGCGCGGCTTGTATGCAAGATTCTTGGACTTGACATACACAATAATGCAAGAAGTTTCTAGCAAGCTCAAAGAAGAGGGAAGAACCAAAAAGCCGGCGCCACTAAAAATGAAGGTAGCCGAATCGCTAGACGAACTCAACTCACTAAGGTGGGAAATACAGTTGATCTCACCAGGCGAAATCGGCGCACAGATCGAGTTGGTGTACACGTACGTCCCTTTGTCGGGGCTAATATACTATCGCCCGGACGAGTTCCCCTTAGAGCACCGAGAATCCACAGCGAGAAAAGGATTGCGCGAGTGGCGAGACCTGCGCCTAATGATGCGCGCCGATCTCAGTCCCAACCTTGGCGAACTAGAAAAAGTTATAGGTCAAATAGAAAGAAAGAAATTAAATCCAGGAGACCAATCGGAGCCCGAAGAACATAGAAGGATTATTGCGCGGATTGATGAACTCTTCGGACCAGGGCACCAATAATTGCCTGATCGTGGCGGTGCCTGGACATGGCCGACCGTTCCAGTTCCTTGGTTGTGGGACGGTGTGATCCGACCCCGGAATCGGTCGACTCCAAAGGAGATCGCATCGACATGTGGCGGTCTTGTGCGATCGCTATATGGCGGTAACTCTTCACGCCGCTGATGGGGATGGTCTGGGTTACGGGGCGGCTCGGTAGGTCAGATCAACATCCGGGCCGATAGGGAGAGCCTCGATGGGCTCGTGGGCGAGAAGGGCGTCGATGAACTCCTCAGATCCTCCGACGAGAGTGGAGTTGTAGTCCACCTCGGTCGACAGGTACCAACTCTTGATCTCCGGCCAGAGCAATGCGGGAAAGTCGAAGAGGAAGCCTGACTCCGAATGAAATGCGCCAAGGAGCGCCGCAAGCGATACCCGAAATAGCACGTAGTCACGCACGCCCAAACGGGCCGTGGGAAAGTCCCTTTCCGGCTCGTGCAGCGGCTGTATGCCATCCCAGTACCCCGCGAAGATGGGGGCCTCCGCGGGCAGGCGTTCGGCCAGGAATCCTAGGTAGGCAGGTCCAGAAATTGCGTCCAGCCCGCCCACGTCCGGGCTGATACTGCGTAGTCGCAGATCGCGTCGAGAGATCTCATACCAGCGCGTATCCGGACGGATCGGAAGGCCGACTGACTGGGCGTAGTCAGACCACGGCAAGAACGAGTCGGACAGTCCGCCATCAGACGGGCCGTGAACGCGATGCAAGATGCGGCAATACTTTTCGAATCCAGCCGGCACCTGGAAATCGACACGGTGAAGGTCACCCGACTGGCGTCGACTCGCCCAGTCCGCGACCGAGGTGTCCGAGACGAGATCGAACCCTCGTTCACGAAGCTCTCCATACATCCCCACCGCGCCGCTCCCCTCACCAGCTCAATGTCCCCGAGAACATACAGCCGAACGAGACACCGGTTGTCCCCCAGGGGCGAGTGCACCGTGGGGGCAGCAGTCCCTTCTGCCGGTCGGGTCAAATTGGCGCGGGCACAGCAACTTGGTTCCGAGAGCAACTTGCGCGCATACGGTGGTGCCATGCATCTGAATCGGCTGGACGTCCATCTTGAGTCTTACGACACGTCGTCGGTGTCTGGCCTCAAGGGCGTTGCGCTGATCATCGACGGGCTGCCTCTGGCGGAACACGTTCGAGAGATTGAGGCTGCGGAGATCCGGGCAAAGAAGACGGATGGTTCAGCCGGTTCGTACCTACCGATGGCGGTAGCAAATGTGAAGGGCCCTGAGCACTTTCTCGGCCACCCCGAAGCAACGTTTTTCGGTGACGGGGACACAGTCCTCTTGGGGTGCACCTGCGGGGAGTGGGGTTGCGGGCCATTGACCGCGCGTATCGAAGTGCGCAACGACGTCGTCGAGTGGCACGACTTCCGTCGCGGGTTCCGAGATTGGAACTACGACCCACTCGGCCGGTTCATCTTCGACCGTCCGGCATACCAGAAGCAGTTCGAAACGATCGACTGGTCCGATACCGGGATCCCTCCCGGTGGTTGGTGAAACCCTCAGGGCCATTGCCGACCCGATGCGCACTGCAAACTGACGCCATCCCCCTCAGTGCGGACATCAAGCCGACTAGCTCGTCTGACGTTGTAGTGCGCGATACAACGTCGAGCGTCCCACCCCCAGATCACGTGCGATCGCCGATGGCCCCTCCCCCGCCTCGATGCGGGCGCGGGCCTTATCGACCTGCTCGGCCGTCAGGACACGCTTGCGCCCCTTGTACTTGCCCTTCGCCTTGGCGATGGCGATACCCTCAGCCTGGCGTTCGCGAATGATGGCCCGCTCAAACTCGGCGAACGCCCCGAGCAGCGACAGCATCAGATCCGCTCGAGGATCCTGGGCGCCGGCGGCGTAGGTGGCCCGCTCGTGAACGAACTCCACGCTCGCGCCCTTCGCGGTGATCTCGCCAACGATCTGCTTGAGATCAACCAACGAACGAGCGAGACGGTCCATCGACGCAACAACCAGCTCGTCACCATCTCGCAGGTATCCGATGCACTCTTCGAGCTTCACGCGATCGGCGCGCGAGCGAGCCGACTGCTTCTCGACATAGACCCGGTCGCACTCCCCCACCGCCTCGAGCTGACGCGCCTCATTCTGATCCGCCGCCGACACCCGCACGTACGCCACCCGCTGCCCACGCGGACGCGAGGCCTGGCGAGCCGACTTCGGAGCCGGCTTCGGCTTTGGCGCTACCTCGACGACGTTCTCTGAGTCCGTCGACTCCACCCGAAAGTTCCAACCCAACTCGTCCCGACGACGGAACCGAGTCCGCTCCTTCCCGCGACTGACGATGAGCACCTCCTCGCCACCATCACCCGCCCGGTTCAGCAACGTCCCGATCCGATCAGCCATCAGAAGACCCTTTCGCCCGGAATCTGTATCAATACATCTTAGACCCGACGGGACGACGTTTCATAAGTGACAAAGCCGACCCTGTGACACAGCAGCGATAGTTGGCGGCATACTGTCCCGCACGGGTGTACCCGTTCGAGACACGGTGGAGCCCACTTGTGCGTTACGCACCCATCGGGCGTGATCTATCCGGAGGGCAGTACGTGGACAGATCCACTTGTAGGCCACACATGGGTGGCCTACTACTGTTACTTTTCGTAGATGGATCGGCTCGATGCGGCGGTAGCAGCCCATGCTTGCGCCCGAAAGTGGGTGAATGTGACGCGTGAAGAACTGCATTCCGCGATTCGAGCTGCGTTACGAGAGGGGACGCGGCAGGCGGAATTAGTGCGGCGGACTGGTTATACCCGTGAGCACATTCGCCGCATTGCCCTCGACGAACATAGCACCCCACTAGGCGAGACTTAGCCGTCCAACCGGGGCGGGTGAGCAGAGAACTGCCACGTCAAAACTGGTTTGGCTAACTGGCTAAGAAGCTAAAGAGTCTTCGGAGTGCCGTGCGAGAGCGAGAGTAGGTAATGCAGAATATGATCGTTTCCGACATTTCAGGGTTGCCTGCACTCCGGTCGGTATGCGTACCCCGTGAGGACGTGCTGTCTGGGGGTCTGGCCGACAACCACTTCGCGGCCCAACTGGACAAGGTCGTCCGAGACTCGGAGCACTACCCGGTTTACGGCGACCCAGACGCCTTCTTCGCGCAGACCTACGCCACCAGTGGCCTTCGCTCCCTGCTCACCAAGGTTTTCGGTCGGGTGAGCGGCGCGAAAGGTGTCGCCGGCGAGAACGGAGTTCTACGCCCGACGACCTCGTTCGGTGGCGGTAAGACCCACGGCCTGACCGCTGTTTACCACGTCGCAAACGGCGCTCGTCCGGCGAACCTGGCCGAGTTCGTCGACCTGGCGGTCCTGCCCGACGGCCCCGTCCAAGTTGCTGCACTCGTTGGGGACGCGCTCGACCCCGTTGCCGGTGTGGCGACTGCCGGTCACCGCACCTATACCCTATGGGGTGAAATGGCTGCCCAGATTGGCGACGCCGCGTTTGCAGCGATGGAAGCCAGCGACCACCAGCGCACCGCACCCGGCACCGAGACGATTAAGACATCGTTCGGCAACCAGCCCACAGTCGTGATCATCGACGAGATCGCCAAGTACATCCGTCAGGTCACCTCGTCCGGTAGCGACGACGTCCGTCGTATGGCCAAGGCGTTGCCCGTGTTCCTAGGTAATCTTTTCGAGGTCGCCTCGGATCCGACCAATCAGGTGTCGGTTGTAATTACCCTCGCCGCCGCAACCAATGCGTTCGGCGAGGAAACCACGGAGATATCCGAACTGCTCGGTGACGTGTCCTCCGCCGCCAGTGCCGCCGTGGCCGAGACTGCTGACGTCCTTGCCCGCGCCATTCAGCCGGCTGCCGTCATCAGACCCGCTGCGGACAACGAAATCGGTGAGATTCTCAAGACCCGACTGTTCGCGAGCGTCGACCAGTCCGCGGCCCGAGCCGCAGGCGACGCGTACCGTGACCTTTACGAGACAATCGGCACTGTAGAGACCCTCGCCGGCGGCCCAGAGCAACCGGTCACCTACGGCGACCAGGTTGCGGAGACGTACCCATTCCATCCGGAGTTGGTGCGAGTCCTCGACAAGCGACTCGGCGACATCCCCCAGTTCCAGCGGGCCCGCGGCGCGCTGAAATTGCTGGCCGAGGTCGTCTCGGGCATTTACCGCGACGGCGACGAGACCGCGATCATCAACGTCGGCGACCTCGACTATTCCGATGCACCAGTCCTCAACCATCTCACCGACGGCCTCGGTCGCGGAGAGTTCTCTTCGGTCGCAGCCGGCGACTTTGCCGGACCAAAGTCTCATGCCGCCGCCGTCGATGCCGACGTGTTTCCGGGCAAGCAGCAAGTCGCAACCCGCGTCGCCCGAACAGTCTTCACGCATTCATTGGAGATGAAAGCGAACGCCGGAGCTGGCCGCAACGACTGGCTCATCGGCACCCTCCGACCGGGCGAGGATGCGGCGCTGTTCGAAAAGGCGTTGACCGAGTCGGAGAAGGTGTTCTGGCACTTAGGATTCGACGGCGCTCGCTGGCGGTTCAACGTCGAACCGAACGTCAACGCAATCATCGAGGCAGAAAAGCGGAACGTCGCCAACACCCGGGTCGCGGCGGTCGTCGACGACCTCGTGCAGCGGGCGTTCGCCAACGATGGGGGCGTTAGTGCCGTCCACTTCCCAGCTGGTGCCGTCGACATCGCCGACGAGGCGAAGTTGCGAGTTGCGGTTCTCGACTACCGGGTCCTCTCAGTCGACACCAAAACTACTAACGTCGTCCCTGCGCTGGTGGTGGAGATGTTCGATAAATACGGTTCGGTTGGTTCACCCCGCAAGTACCGCAATAGCGTGGTCTTCGCAATCGCAGACACCGACCAGATCAACACGCTTAAAGACCGGGCCCGAGCCCTCGTCGCCGCAGACAGTCTCGGGACGGACACCGCTCGGCTCAGCCAGTTCAGTGCCGAGATCCGCAAGAAGATAGAGGCCTATCAGAAGCAGGCATCTCTTGAGGCGCGGATCGCAGTCAATCGCTGCTACAAGCATGTCTTCTACCCGGTCCATGACCGAACAAATAACCACCTACGGCATAAGGAATTGCCGCCGCAGGCGCAGGGTGAGGTGAAAAACGCCACTACCGCGGTGATCACGCTTCTGAAGGACGAAGGCAAGATCCGCTCCGATTCGTTCACCGCTTCTTACCTGCGGTCTAAGACCTGGCCAAAGTCGAATTCTGTTACGACCGCCGACCTTGTCGACCACTTCTGGATCGACCACAGCCTCCCGATCGTCCAGAACGCTGCCCTGTTGCGAGAAGCGCTCGTCAACGGTGTCAAGAACGAGGGCTGGATCTACTTCGACGGCAGCACCGGCAAGGCTTTTAACGCGCACAGCATGGCCGGAATGAACATCGCCTTCCGCAGCGACGCCGAGATCATGACCACCGCGGAAGCGCAGAAACGGGGACTGCTGGTCCGCAAGCCCACCCAGGCAGATTTGCGGGCCGTGTTCACCGGCAAACCGACGACCGGCGCGGAACTCCGCACCCGCCTGGAGTCGGAGTGCGGAGGGGAACCTTCGAAGAGCGACGTTCTCGACGTCCTCGCGACCGCCGTGCAGGCGGGTGACTATAAGTCGCTGATCGTCCTCGACACCGAACCAGCAGAAGGGTCCCGAGCTCTGTCACCGAGCGCGATCAAGGACAGGGGACTCGACTCTTTGCACATCCTTACTCGTGAGGATGCAGACCAGGCCGGCGTCGAGGTGCCAACCCGCACCGTCAACACCAAGACCTTTACCGCTACCGGCGCCGGCGGTGCCGCGATCCAGAACCTCGTCGATCAGGTCTCCGACTTCACCGTTACGACGGTCCGTCGGCTGACGGTGAAGGTCACCGCCGACGGCGACAAAGGCACCAGCGACCTCGATCTCGCCGTCGCGGCGCTCGGGATGCTCCCGAAATATGCCATCACAATCAAGAGCACCGTCCGCGCCGAGTACAAGAACGTCACCGGGGGGCTGCAGTTCTCCGGAACTGCCGAACGCATGGACTTCCAGAGCGCCTACGGGCACGTGAAGAAGGCGCTCGGTGCCGCTACGAAGATAGCCGGCGACCTGACCCTCGAGATCGCGTTCGCCCCGCCCGCCGATGTGGAGAGCCCCGAGATCGATCAGATACGTACCGTCATCAAGAACTTGCAGATTCAGCATACACAGATGACTGCAGAGGCAGCCCGATGAACACGGGACCACAACGAGCTCCCCGCAGTCGCCACCTGACGGCGGTCCCTGCGGTCCGCGCCTTTCGGATCGCTGTGGTTCCCGGCCGTGCCGACACTTACGGCCTTGTTCTTGAAGAAACTTACGGCGACGGCGGAAACGGCCTCACCACCCGCGTCACGTCCAATACACCCCAGCAGATCGGGCGGATCACTGATGCCGTGTTCGCTGCAATTCGCGGCTCTGGGCACCCTCCGAGCGTTCTCGCATTCACCCGCAAGGAACCGATCCGAATAGACGAAGTCGAGGGTGTCCGCCTCGCCCTGATCCTGCTCACCACTGGACCCATCGTCAAACACGCTCGGGTCCGCGCGATCGTCGCTGGCGTGAATGCCATGAGTGTCGAGGAAACCTACTACTGGTACTCAAAGTGCATCGGAGTTGACGCATCCCGCGCACGCAAGGCGCTCCGCGTACTCCTCGCCGGCGACCGAGACTGAAAGACGAGAATGACCATGACCGAACCCAGGGTCCTTATCGAAGACTGGCTGCCCGTCGCTGAACTAGGGATCGAATCTCGCCGCGAACGTGGCGCCCCGTCCGCGCTGCCACCGCTGTCGTTCCTGCACGTCTGGTGGGCCCGTCGGCCACTAGTCGCGTCCGCCGCGGTCGTCCTCGGTGGACTCCTCCCAGCCTGGTCGAAAGAACTCGCTGACGCGTTCCCCGAATCGTCCGAGCTCCGCGACGAAGCCGCCTACCGGCGTTGGCTGCTACACCTCGTCGGAATCTGGGGAGACCCGGTATTGGGTCGGCGGAAGATTGATGCCGCCAAAGCCGCCGGAATAAAGCTTCAAGACAACGGCTACGGCTACAAACAGGCATTTCGAAACGCAATTCCCCGAACCGATATTGATTTGCTCCATCAGGTTCTCATTCATACATGGGGCGCAATGCCGATCGTTGCCGACCCGACAGCCGGTGGCGGCAGCATCCCATGGACCGCTGTCCGACTGGGCATCCCCGCAATTGCGAACGATCTCAATAGCGTAGCTGCATCCACGCTACGTGCAGGGGTGAAGATCCCGGCCGAACGCGGCTCCCATCTCGTAGAAGACCTCAACAAATGGGGCGGCGTTCTAGTCAACCGCGTGGAAGGCTCGCTGAAACCCTACTTCCCTCTGAACGCAGGCGAGAGTGTTATTGCCTACATCTGGGCGAACGCAGTGGGCTGCCAGCGGACCGGCCGGCTCGTACCGCTCATGCCCGACAAATGGCTATGCAAGAAGAAGGGCCAGGAGGCGGCCATTCGGATGCTCACCGAGGTCAACGGTGTCGAGCTGGATGCGCCGAGATTCGAGGTAGTCCGTGGCCGCGATGTCGACGTAACCGAGGCATCAGCAGGGACTATCAAGGGAGGCAAGGGAATCTCGCCATACGACGATCTGGTGATCGACGGCGACTACATTAAGACCGAAGCCAAGGCAGGCCGCATGTCGTCCGTCCTCTACGCGGTAGCTATCCGCACCGCATCTGGAGAACGTACCTTCCGCGCCCCTTCTGAGGCCGATCTCGCTGCGATTCAAAGTTCGGAGAAGCGCGTCCTTGAACTCATGGACGCTTGGCAATCGCAGGGCAATCTACCGTCGGAGGACATTCCCGACGAGTCAAACTATGAGCGTGGTCACCGGATGTACGGCCGTAACACGTGGCTGGACATGTTCACCCCCCGCCAAGCTCTAGTGCATGGAACATTCGCGGAGGAGTTCGCCAAGCTGATCCCAGAGGTCGAGGAAGATCTTGGGAACCAGGCACATGATGTTCTGTTCGAACTGGCCTTGATGCAGGGCAAAGCTCTGAATTGGAACTCAAGGTCTTCGACTTGGAACATCAATGCACAAGGCATGCGAAGCACCTTCGACAAGCACAACTTTGCATTCAAATGGACGTTCGCCGAGTTCGAGGGTGCGACAGCCCTTTTTTCGTGGTGTCTCGACCAGCTGACGGATGCGTACGGAGGAATTGCCCGTCTCATCCACGAAACCGGTGCTCCCGGCATGGCAGGCGAAGCCGAGCTGGACCGACGGGTGGCGGTCTACCAGGGCAGCGGTGCCGACCTGGGTGGCATCGAGGACAAATCGGTTGCCCACATCTGCATGGACCCGCCCTACTACGACAACGTCATGTACGCGGAGTTGGCCGACTACTTCTACGTGTGGGAGAAGCACACCCTCGGCCGACTGGTCCCCGAGTACTTCCACGACGACCTAACCGATAAGGAAAACGAAGCAGTCGCCAATCCCTCGCGGTTCGCGACGATGGGCAGAAGAAAGAGCGCGCTCGCCGATCTGGACTACCAAGCGAAAATGACAGCAATCTTCGCGGAGGCACGCCGCGTGCTCCGGGACGACGGTGTGCTCTCCGTGATGTTCACCCACAAACGTGCCGAGGCATGGGACACCCTGGGCATGGGTCTGCTGCAGGCCGGGTTCACGATAGAAACCTCTTGGCCGGTCAATACAGAGCCCGAGCAGTCGCTACACCAGGCGAATATGAACTCCGCTGCATCGACGATCATGCTTGTGTGCCGCAAACGCGACTTGGTTGACGGCAATGCCCGAGTGTATCTCGACGACATCGAGAACGAGATTCGCGAGGCCGCCCGAATAGCTGTCACACGTTTCCAGCACGACGGCATCGACGGTGTCGATCTTCTGCTGTCGACCTACGGCCCCACTTTGTCGGTAATCTCGCAGAATTGGCCGGTGTACTCGTCCGTCCCGGATGCGGACGGCCGCGATCAGCTGCTGCGTCCCGAGGACGCCCTTGATCTCGCTCGCGAGGAGGTCGTGCAGTTGCGTCGCGCCCGGCTCGTCGGCACATCCGCCAGCGTCGACGACATGACCGACTTTGTTTTGATGGCCTGGGACATCTTCGGGGCCCGAGAGTTCCCTTTCGATACCGCGCGCCTGCTTGCACTAGCTGTCGGAGGGCTGGACGTCGACGCGCTGGTACGGGCGAAGTTCGTCAGCAAGTCCTCCGGGAAGGTTTCGTTGCTCGCCCCGGCGGAGCGCTTGCGCCGTGGTGCCGACAGCGCCTTGCCCGGTGTACGTCCTGAAGCATCCTCGTTCGAGTTTGTGATCGACGCGGTAGACACCGCGCTATACATCGCGGATATCGACGGTATGGCAGAGGCGAAACGGTTCCTCGACCGTCACGGCTACACCACAGATGCCGGTTTCCTCGCCACCATGCAGGGCTTGGTTAACGCAATCCCACGGACGAGAGCGAAGGGGGCGTGGATGGTACCAGAAGCCGGACTGCTAGACACCTTGTGCACTCTGTATCTCCCGACAGTCGCGCTCCCAGACGCCGACGATCTGGCGGACGTTGCGGTCCAGGAAACCCTGTTCGAGAAATGAACCGCTGATGCAGCCTGCGCAGGAGTCGCCGCTGGGAGAATTTTATGTGCCCGAGCAGATCCGTCCAGGCGCGGCCGTTCCAGACAGCCCCGTGGAAGATACGTTTCGGGCCATCGTAATCCGGCCTCGGTATACGCCGGATGACCGACCGTTGACGACGTTCTACGTGCCGATGCTCAGCCGGTCACTGTCCTATGACCGGGCAGTAGGCTATTGGTCGGCCGCGGAGCTACAGTTCGCCGCCCAGGGGACCGCCCACTTCCTAGCCAATGGGGGCCGGATGCGGTTGATCGTCGGAGCGCAGTTGACCCGCTCCGACGTTGACGCCGCGCTCGCTGGTACACCCCTTGACGAGGTGCTGGCTGCTCGGATGCTCGCGGACCCCGACCTCGAAGGTGCCAGAATCGTCGAGGACTCACACCTGAGTGTTCTGGCGTGGATGGTCGCGAACGATCGCCTCGAGATTCGAGTGGGGGTGCCATGTGAAGGCGACAAATTGCTGACTCACGCCGAGTCGGGCCGCTACTTTCACACCAAGTACGGCGTCTTCACCGACAGGTACGGGAACAAAGTGGCGTTCACCGGATCGAACAATGCGTCTGTTCGTGCGTGGGTGTCGAATCATGAGACCTTCGACGTGTTTCCTTCGTGGCACACGGAAGTCTGGGAGTGGAACGGGCGGGCCGCGTCCGAAGACTTCGAGAAGCACTGGACGGCCCACCCGGATGCGGGGTGGGCAGTGGTTCCGCTTCCGCGGGCGGTCCGTGAGAAGTTAATAGAGCACGCGCCAGACGCACCTCCACTCCCAGATGGAGAGCACCAACACGAAAAGCATCTCGACAGCGAAGACGCGGCTATCGACCCACCAGCCACCCTGCCCGGTGACGAGGAAGCGTGGGCCCAGCTCGTCGACCTCGGCACGCAACCCACCCAATCCCCTTACACCGGGGTTGGTACCGCCCAAGTTGAGCCGCTTCCGCACCAAGCGAATCTCATTGACCGTGTCGTAAGTACCTACCCTCGCGGTTACCTTTTCGCCGACGAAGTTGGTCTCGGCAAGACAGTCGAGGCCGGTCTAGTGCTGAGGGAGCTGTTCTTATCCCACCGCGCGCGGTCAGCGCTGCTGTTGGTTCCAGCTTCAGTGATACGGCAGTGGCAAGAAGAGCTCCACGAGAAGATGAACCTCGACGTACCTCGGTTCGACAAGGGCGGATTTGTCGACCGCCGCGACCAGCCTATCCCCGTACCGACTGGGGCCAATCCGTGGTCGGCGTTTCCTATCGTGCTCGCCTCAAGTCACCTCGCGCGGCGCCGCGACCGTCGCCGCGACCTCCTCGCAGCCGGCCCGTGGGATGTGGTGCTGGTTGACGAGGCCCACCACGCCCGCCGTCGCGGAGCGAAACCGACCGACACCCCGAACTCGCTTTTAGGGCTTTTAATAGAGATGCGCGAAAAGCAGATGTGGAAGGCGCTCTACCTCGCATCCGCTACTCCAATGCAGATGAACCCCCACGAAGCGTGGGATCTGATTTCCCTGCTCGGTCTCTCCGGCAGGTGGGCGGACTCGGTCGACAACTTTCTGAAGTACTACGAGCATCTCCGCGCCAGCCCGAAGCACCGCAACTGGAGGCTGTTGTGCGCGATGCTGACCGACTACTTCGCTGATCCTGACGCCGACCGTGATGCGCGGCTCGAATCCCAGATCGGTGATGATCTCGGGTGGGTTGATTCGTACGCCGTCACCGCGATGGCAGAGAACCCGCCGTCCGCGGAGGCACGGTCGCAGATGCCGAATGAAATATCCGAGTGGATGGACAAGTGGCTGCGCAGGCACACCCCGATGCGGGACCGGGTCTTTCGGAACACCCGTTCGACACTGCGTGAATACCAGAACGCCGGGATCATCGGCGACGACGTCACTATCCCGCATCGGCACGTCTCCGATGTGTTCATTCACCTAGCGCCTGCCGAACGCCGACTCTATGACCGCATCGAGGAGTACATCCGCCGTCACTACAACGCATACAAAAGTGATCAGTCCGGCCAGGCTCTCGGCTTCATCATGACTGTCTACCGCCGCCGGCTCACTTCGTCGTTCGAAGCAATCAAGAAGTCCCTCACTCGCCGCCTCATCGTCCTCGAAGAAGGCCGGAGCCTGGCCGACCTGCTCGCAGAGGACGACAAATCAGACATCGAAAATGCGTTATTCGAACCGGAGACTTTCGACGCCTCTTCCTCGCTTCTGCAAGACGAGCTGCACGAACTGAGATTGTTCCTCGGGGATCTGGACAAAATCACCGGTGAGGACACCAAGGCAACCCGGCTGGTCACGGACGTGAACGAGTCCCTGCTAACTTACGACAGCGTCGTGGTCTTCACCCAGTACACCGACACGATGGACTACGTCCGCGAGCGCCTCATCGCCGCCGGCATCACGAAGATCGGCTGCTACTCCGGACGCGGCGGCCAGATTTACCAGCCGGATACCGGAACCTGGCGCGAAGTCACCAAGGCGCAGATCAAGGAACAGTTCCGAAAACGGCATCTGACCGTGCTCATTGGCACCGACTCGATGAGCGAGGGTCTGAACCTGCAAACTTCCGGGCGGCTGATCAACTACGACATGCCCTGGAACCTCATGCGCGTCGAACAGCGCATCGGCCGAGTCGACCGCATCGGCGCCAGCTACGAGCAGATCCAAGTTACCAACTACTTCTACGCCAACACGGTCGAACAACGCGTCTACGAAGGCATCGCCGAGGACTACGGCGACTTTACCGACATCGTCGGCGACTCAGCCCCAGTCCTAGGAAGTCTTGAGAAGGCGATCGAACAACTCGCGTTGGGCGAGGCCAGCGACAAAGCAATCGATGACCAGCTCGGGGCCCTCAAGGGGGAGGTCAAACAACTCACCGGCCGCGCTGTGCAAGCCACCGACTTTGGTGCGGCACCCACATCGGCCGACGAAGTTGTACTACCTCCGGTCCTCCGCGGTGACCTCGGATTGGCAGACCTGGAACAGGTCCTGATCCGGAATCCGCTCACTGCGCAGCGCCTGGCCCTGGTCGAAGGGACCCCCGGGGTATATCAGCTCACGGCGCCGTCACAGCCGGCTGCGCACTCCTTCGCCAACTCGGCCGGCACCAAGTCGGCGGCCGACTACCGACGGCCGCCCACAGATTCGGCGCCGCAACTGGTCACTTTCATCCGAGAGGTGAGCGACCACAGCGCCGACGAGGTCACGCTACTAACCTATGGAACCCCGGAATTCGAAGCACTGCTCCCAAAACGAGGTTCTGACAGGCCGCCGAACCGCTTCGGTGAGACACCAAGAGGCCAGCACTCACACTGATGGACTATCGGTGTACCTCTAAATACATCCGTGGCCGCTAGACAGCGCATGAGCCGACATGTGCCGATAATGTGTGTTCTGACGTAGGTGCTGGTCAGAGCGGTCTCTCTTGCGATCGCTGGTAGCGTCGCAGCATGTGTGGTCGGTACTCGGTAGCGGTGTCTGGCGCCGCCTTGGTCGATGTTCTTGGCCTGGACGGGACGGAACCGGGGTTCGAGTGGGAGCCGGCCTACTCGGTTGCTCCTCGCACGCGGGCGCCGGTAATCCGGGATCGTCTGATCGGCGATCAGCGGGTGAGTGAGGCGTTTATGCCTACGTGGGGGTTGCGTCCGTCGTGGGCGAAGGAGAAGGGTCCGCGGCCGATCAATGCCCGGCTGGAGACTGCTGCGACCAATGGCATGTTTCGTTCGGCGTTCGCCTCTGCGCGGGCCCTGGTTCCGATGACCGGGTACTACGAGTGGCAGGAAGCTCTCGAGGCCGGGAAGAAGGTCAAGTACCCCAGCTATGTGCATGCCCCGGGTGACGAGCTGCTGCTCGCTGCGGGGCTGTTGGCCTTCCACCGCCAGGACGGTGACGAGCAGTGGCGGACGACGTTCACGATCATCACGCGGACGGGTGAGGATGCAGCTGGCGAGGTGCACGACCGCATGCCGGTCTTTGTGACCCCTGCCTCGTGGAATACCTGGCTGGACCCGGAAAAGCTTGAGAAGGACCAGGTCGGAGACGTGCTGGATCTACTGGACGTCGAGTCGCGGGTGGTGGCGTCGACTCTTCGAACCCGTCCGGTGTCGCGGGCGGTCAACAACGTCCGTACCTTGGACCGCCGCGATGCCGGCCTGATCGAGGCGGTTACTCGCGGTGGTGGTGATCGCTGACGGTTCGCCCCTGGCGGTAGCGAGGTTTGCCGTCGGCGCCGTGGCGATAGCGGCGGGGGTTGCGGGCGAGTCTGCGCAGGTCGCGCAGTAGCTCGAGTGTGCGCTCCTCCCCCAGCTCGGCGATGGCGTCTCGGTAGGCGCCCTGCTTGGTGGGGTCGACATCTGGGAGGTCGGCCACGACGAGGTGCCACCGCAGAAGTTCGAGGAACTGATCTTCGCCTGCTTGCTCGGCTGCTCGGCGCAGTGGGCCCAGCAGCTCGTCCATGTGGCGCACCCTAGGTGTCGCCTCCGACAAGGGTCGGTTAGTGCAGGTCCCTTGCGGCGATGAGTCCGGTGATGAAGTCGGTGACGCGGTCGGCTTCGGCGTCGGTGAGGTCGAAGCGTTGGCCTCCGACGAGGGTGCGGGCGGGGCCGAGTGGTTCGAGCCCGTAGAGGACTCGGGTGGCGGCTGATAGAGCAGCTCGGTTGGCGATGGATTCGATGGTGCAGTCCAGCGCTTCGGCGATCGCGGTGAGCTGGTCCTGGCTGATGACGGCGGGCGGCGTGGCCTGTCTGTAGGCGGTGGGTTGGGATTGTCCGCGTTCCCAGGCGCTGATCCAGGGGGATTTCACTCCGATGGCCACTGCCAGTTTGAGTTGGGTGAGTCCGGCCTCCATGCGTGCGGCGCGGATGGCGCGGCCGAGCGATCGGGCTTCGTCTGGGGTCACCGGGGCTCCTTGCCTTTGGTGTCGGTGTTGAGGGTGGCCAGGACGGCCCAGTGCCCGTCGCTGCAGGTGACGTCGAGGACGGTGACGGCCGGAAGCGTCCCAGGCTGGATGGTGGCGGTGATGCGGTGGTCGAGGTCGATGTGGGCGTGCAGCTCGGTGGGGCCTGTCCCGACAATGAACGTCATTCCTGCCCCTCTCCCCCACTGGTCGGTCCGTCGGTGAGGTCGGCGCGGCGCGTGGTTTCGCGGCGCATGGCGCGGCCTTGGTCAAGGAGGATCTCGAAGAGGTCGTCGGTGGACGCTTCGGTGCTGGCACGGGTCAGCTCAGCGGCGGTGCGGGCGAATCGGCGGCGGTAGGCGGCGTCGAGGACGTCGGTGGCGAGGGTGCGCACTCCGATGGCGGGGGTTCCGAGTAGTGCGACGACCTGGAGGGCGTCGGCGAGGAGCCGTCCTTGGTGGCCGGCCATGCGGCCGGCGTTGGTGAGTGCGGCGAGCACCCGCGGGGCGTGGTGGGGTTCGCTTGCCGCGATGAGGTCGGCGATCACGCTGTACAGGTCGCCGTATCGGGGGTTGAGGAAGTCGCTTGCCTCGAGGTGGGCGGTGATGTGGCGAGCTTCGGTGGTGTCGGTGGTGTGCAGGAGGGCGCAGAGGAGTGCTGCTTCGGGGTCGAGTTCGGGGACGGTGGGTGCGTCGTCGGTGGCGGCGAGGTCGTCGACGTCGACCGGGTCGGCGGTGGCCTGCGGGTCCTCGGTCATGGTCTGCATTGTGATGTCCCCTCCCCTGCTGGTGGGTGGCTTAGGCGGCGTGGGCCGCGAGGTTCTTGATGCGGTCGGGGCGGAAGCCGGCCCAGTGGTCGGTGTCGGTGACGACGACGGGGGCCTGGAGGTGGCCGAGGGCCATGACGTAGTCGCGTGCGGCGGCATCGGCGGTGATGTCGACGAGTTCGTAACTGATGCCGGCCTTATCGAGGGCCTTGATGGTGGCGCCGCACTGCACGCACTGCGGCTTGGTGTAGACCGTGATGCTCATCGGGAGATCCCTTTCGGGTGGTGCCCGTCTGCCTCTCGGCGATGGGCTGCGGCTCGTCAGTAGTCGAACTCGTCGAGATCGACGACGGGGGAGGTCGAGTGGGTCGCGATGATCGCCTCGGCCATGCCCGGGGTAGAGGCGATGGTCTCGCGGATGATGTCGTCGACGGTGACACCCTCGGCGAGGGCCTTCTCGGCGGGGAGGCCCTGGGTGCGGGGGTCGCTGATGAGGTAGCGGAACGTCATCGCGGTGATGTAGGCGATGCTGTAGATGTCCTCTTCCCTGCCCGGGTGCAGCCGCTCGTCGACGAGCTTCGCTGCCAGCATGGCGACCCCTGCGATGTGGTCGCCGTTGTAGAGGCGGGAGTCCTCCACTTCGTAGTTCTGATTGTCCATTGCTCTTCCTCCCTCTCCGGCTCTTGCTTACTTCTATCATACACGTATGATGCGAGTATGCAAGTAGTTCCGGGGCTTTTTTTGGTTCTCGCCTGCGGTTTTCCCGTCTGCCTCTCGGCGATGGGCGGTTGTGGACTAGCCCTGGCTGGGGATGGGGGCGAGTCGGTCTCCGGTGACGAGCAGGTCGCCGTTGTAGTCGTCCCGGTGTTGGGGGATGTTGTGGGCGAGGTAGAGGCCGTGGGTTCGCATGGCGACTCGGCTGATCTGGGGGTAGAGGAATCTCTTGTGGCCGTTGAGTAGGGCGGCGGCGTCGTGGCGTTCGATCTCGTGGGTGATGTGAAGTGCCGGCCGCACCTGGGTGACGAGCTCGCGGTTGTCGAGCAGGTGGGTGGCGTTGGCTGCGGTGGGCTCGTAGTAGCCGGTGCGGGTCTTCTTCGGGCTGGTGTTCATGGCGTTCTCCTGGCTGGTGAGGGGGCGTGCGCCCGTGGGCCGCCCCCGCCGGGTGGCGGGGGCGGCGGAGGTCAGGCGGCGGTGACGATCTCGGCGCGGCCGTAGTGGTCGTCGCCGCAGACGGTGCAGCGGTAGACGCCGTGGTTCTCGCTGCCGGTGTGGGTGACCATGCCGAGCGCTTCGGCGGTGGAGATTGCGGAGTGGTTCTCCTCGATCGCGGTCCAGTCGTCGTTGACCAGGCCGTCGAGGCAGATAGTGCAGACCAGGTGGTCCATGTTGGCTCCTTTCGGGTTCGGGGTGAGGGGCCTTGTGGCCCGCTCTGCTTCCAGTATACACGCATCATACTAGTATGCAACTAGTATGGGTCGGTTAAATCGCCTCTCACCTGCGGCGATGAACCCGACACCACGCGGTCAGAGCCGTTCGCGCAGGGCCCCCCTTTCCCTGACACCTGCCGATCTCGTGCGCAGCGAACGGAGTCAAGGAAGGGAACCCGGACGGGAGCGAACAATCTGGCCCGAAATAAGCGAAGCGCGGGCCAGATTGTTCGCGGACGACCGGGCGACGGCGGAGCCGGCGCCGACCTTGACGCCGGTAGCGGAGCACGAAGACTCGGGGTGGCAGGGAAAGAGGGCTGACCACCAGATCGCCCCACAACCCAAGGTCGGCCACCCACCTGCACCAGGGGACTACGCCCCGGGAGTCACCAGACGGTATTGCACGCGGGAGCTGGCCCCAGAACACCCACACCCATCGAGCAAATAATCCCTTTGCCTTGGCTTTTAGCCGTACTTGACGGGGTTCCGAGCCGGGATGACCGGCGAGCGCGTGCCGATCAGGCTGGCGGCCTGGTGATCGTCGCGGATGTCGAACCAGGCCCTGGGCTGGGGCCGCTTTTCTGGACTGCTGGACTCGTATGCGTGGTGCGCGAGGCTGACGCGCAGGACGCGCCGGATTGTGCCGTCAGGGTTGAGGACAATGAGGCGGCGAACTTTCTTTGCGCGGGCGAGCTTTACGACCCATCCGCCCCTGATGACCTGGAGCTCGGGCTCACCGTTGCGGATTCTCCTCAGTCCGTTCTGTGGGGTCAGGCGGACGTACAGGGTCTCGTCGGTGATGAGCCATGGGAACACTTGAAATGCTTGAGGGCGTGTCATGGCAGAGAACCTATGGGCCGAATCGCCTCTTCGCAAGCGTGAGACTAGTCACGTTAGGCTTCCGTTCGGCTCTTACGTACTTTATTATACGGCGCTCTCGACGCGGCTTTGGTTAGCTTGCGAGGCTGTTTGCTGCTCGGAGTGTGGCGATGAGGTCGGTGCGTCCGCTGGGTGTGATGCGGGGCGCGATGACGGCGTGGGGTTCGTCGCCGAGCGCGATGAGGTGGGCGTGGTGCTGGTACGGATCGTGGGCGTGGATGTCGATGGTGCTGGCCGAGGCGTGGTGGGCGGCCAGGTCGAGCGCTTCGGTGAGGTCGCCGGCGGTGGTGAGGGTCTGTTGTGCCAGTAGCTCGCCGGTCGGGGCGGTCGTGGTGATGGTGATGATGTGCATGGGGTTTACCTCTTGTAGGTGGTGCGTCCGCCGGCGCGGAACGGGCTGGCGTCCGCGTGGAAGGACTGGCCGTCGTTGTGTTCGGTGTCGAGGCGGTCGAGCAGCTCCTCGAAGGCGCGGACGGTGAATGCGACGGCGCTGGGGAGGTCTTCGGCGTCCTCGAGGGCCTGGCATGTGCCCCAGACTCGTTCGACGAGGTCGGCGGGCAGGCGCACGTTCCAGTTGCGGTATTCGGGGGCGTCGGCTGGGCGGGTGGCCTCCTCCCCTGCCGCGGCCTGGGCGACGAGGCTGTCGGTGGTCTTGCGCTGGCGAACGGGCGGCTTGGCGGCCATGGGTATCAGTTCCTCTCGGCGGTCAGGGTGGTTAGCAGCTCGTGGAAGCTGTCGCGGACGGTGACGGCGGCGATTTCTTTGAGCTCGTCCAGGCCTTGGCCGTTGGCGGCGGCTTCGGCGATGAAGGCGCGGCGTGGGATGTCGTGGGGGTGGACGCGGTAGCCGGAGGCGTCGGCCCATTCGCGGATCTCGGTGGCGACGCGGCCGTGGGTGGCGGTGCGGGTTGTGTCGCGCAGGTTGATGAGGATGTCCGGATCGGGCAGCGGCCGGGCGGGGCGGAGGTCTTCGTTGATTTCGTCGACGAGCTCCCCGGTGTCGCTGATGCCGTTGAACGAGTCGTTTTCGGGTTCGGTGACGAGCAGGACCCGGTCGGCGGCGTAGAGGGCGTTGATGGTGCCCAGTGACAGGCCGCGGTCGCAGTCGATGACGATGAGGTCGTAGTCGTTGCGGACGGCGTCTAGGGCTTTGTGTAGGACTTTGCCGGGGGCTACTCCCCCAAGTGATTGCAGAGCTGCGGCCAGTGCGCCGCGTCCGGACGGGACGATGTCGAGTCCGTCCCGGCGGGTGGTGTGGGTGGCCCGATCGAGGGTGACGCCTGGGGTGCGGGCGTAGATGTCGGCGAGGGTGTGGCCGTCGGGGTCGCGGTCGCCGAGGATGCGCAGGGCCACTCCCCCTTGGGCGTCGTGGTCGATGACCAGGACGCGGCGTCCGTCGGCGACGGCGGCATGGGCGAGCATGAGGGCGCTGGTGGTCTTGCCGACGCCGCCCTTGTGGTTGGCGATCGCGATGACCGTGGTCATGGGCACTATCCCTTCTTTATGCGTGCATGGTGCGAGTATATCCGTGCATGGTGCGGGCATGTCGCAAGTGTGATGCTCGGGGGAGGGGCGTGTCGTGGCCGGCCACTGGGGCGGGTGGCCGGCGGTCGGGCGTGGCGCCTAGCGGAGCGGCGCCACGCCCGACCGCCCCCGCCGGCCTAGCCGGCGTCCTCCTCGGTCTCGTCGGTGAGGGCTTCGGCGATGAGGTGAACGGCTTCCTGGACCCGGATGGCGGTGGCCTTGATCCTCTCCGCCTCGCCGCCGCTCCAGCTGGCGACGTAGCCCACGCTGTAGTCGCTGGTGTCGAGGCCATGCAGTCCGGCCACGACGTAGGCCACGGACTCGGCTTCGAGCTCGCAGGTGGCCTGGTCGGGCTCGGTGGTGCCCTTGCCGCCCTCGTCGGTGTGCAGGATCGCGTGCGCGGCCTCGTGGATGGCGGTCTTGGCGGCGTGGGCGTCGGACAGGTCGGCGTCCACGACGATTCTGCGGCTGCCGTCGATGGTGCAAAAGCCGTTGACCTCGCCGGGGATCTGCTCGCGGGTGACGGTCCAGCCCTGGCCGGTCATCCATGCGGCGATGCGCTCGAACAGGTCGGCGGGGTCGTCGCCCTGGAGCTGGGCCACGGGGGCGGTGGGCTGCTCGACGCCTTCGATGGGGTCGGTCTGGGAGATGTCGAACACCGACACCACGGGCGGCGGGCACTTAACGGCGCGGCGGGTCTTCTCGCCGGTGGCCTCGTCGGTCTCGGACACGATGCGGAAGGGCTTGCCGAAAATGCGGATCGCGGTCTCACCCTTACGGACCTGGCGGCCCTTGGCCTGCCATGCCTTGAATCCGGCGACCTTGCTCGCGTGGGGGCACTGCACCTGAATCAGCAGCGTGTTGTTGAGGCTGTACTGGTGGAAGCTGCCCAGGAAATCGAGCCAGCGCTGCCACTGGCCGGACTCGGCGAGGGCGTTGACGGCGGCGGTCAGCTCGTTGTGCATCTGCTCGACCTTGGCGGCGCGGGCCTCGCGGGCAGCTTCGCGCTGCTGCGGGGTGTAGGTCTTGCGGGCCATTGTTTGGCTCCTTTCGGGTTCGGGGTGAGGGGCTCTGTGGCCCGCTCTGCTTCCAGTATACACGCATGATGCGAGTATGCAACTAGTATGATGCGCTCGTGTCCCAGTCCAATGCGGGGCCGCCTGCCCGGCTCGCTTGTGGCGGGCCGGGCAGGCGGTGAGGTTAGAGGTTCAGCCCTCCGGCGCAGCCGAAGCACCGCGCCCCGGAGGCGCTGGCGGTGATGACCTCGCCGCAGTTGGCGCAGCGGCGGGCGGGATGAGTGAAGGCGTGCCGCCCGTCCTCGTAGTGCCACAGCATTTCGGTGCCGTCGTCGGCGAGCACCAGCCAGATTTCGGCCGCGATGGTGCGGTACTCGTCGGGGACCTCGAGGTCGAAGGACTCGAGGAGGGTTCCGGGCTTTGCCATTGTTTCGCTCCTTTCGGGTTCGGGGTGAGGGGCCTTGCGGCCCGCTCTGCTTCCAGTATACACGCATCATGCTAGTATGCAACTAGTATGGGTCGGTTAAATCGCCTCTCACCTGCGGCGATGCACCCGACACCACGCGGTCAGAGCCGTTCGCGCAGGGCCCCCCTTTCCCTGACACCTGCCGATCTCGTGCGCAGCGAACGGAGTCAAGGAAGGGAACCCGGACGGGAGCGAACAATCTGGCCCGAAATAAGCGAAGCGCGGGCCAGATTGTTCGCGGACGACCGGGCGACGGCGGAGCCGGCGCCGACCTTGACGCCGGTAGCGGAGCACGAAGACTCGGGGTGGCAGGGAAAGAGGGCTGACCACCAGATCGCCCCACAACCCAAGGTCGGCCACCCACCTGCACCAGGGGACTACGCCCCGGGAGTCACCAGACGGTATTGCACGCGGGAGCTGGCCCCAGAACACCCGCACCGGTCGGGCAAATGATCATTCTGGTTTTCGTTCACGCCCTGCGGGCGGCCTCGCGGTGGCCGTACCGGTCTTCGGTCCGACCACCGCGGGCCTTGGGGTTAGAGCTCGTCGGTGAGCACGGTCTCGCCGCAGGCTCGGCGTTCGACGGGGGAGAGGGCGTAGCCCTGGGCCTCGATGAAGCGCAGGTACGCGGTGGTGCGGGGGTCGATGTGTCGCCACGATCCCTTGTGCGTGTTGGTCTCGTGGGCGATCAGGCACAGGGCCAGGCTTGTCATCGTGGCCTTTGCGGTGCTCATTTCGGCGACGTCTTTGACCGTGAGGTAGTGCTCGCGCTCGGAGCGCAGGCGCTCAGATGCCAGCAGGTGTGGGCTGTTGGCGATGGTTGCCGCGATGAAGGGGGCACTGTTCTTGGGCGCGGTCTTGCGGGCGCAGAAGGTCTTGAGCCAGTCGCGGCGAACCTGCTCGGCGGCGAGCCACGCCTTGTTCGCGGCGATGACGTCGCGGCGTTCGGCGCGGGCGGCCTCTTTGTCCTGCTCGGTCGCCTCGGGTGCTGGTGCGGTTGCGCCGAGGCGCTTCCAGCCGCGTGCCGCCGGGTTGTCGCAGTACAGGCGGTGCGTGACGACGAGTTCTTCGTGTACCTGGCTGCGGGTGATGCCGCCTTCGGGGATGTCCTGGTCGTCGTCCTCGTAGAGCTCGTAGGGGTCGACGGGCTCGCCGGTGGCTGTGAGGACGGTGGTGTAGTCGGCGCGCAGCTGGACGGCGATGTGGTCGCCGGGGGCGTTGTGGTCGACCTCGGCGTGCTCGCCTGTGTCGATGTCGACGAGGCTGGACACCCATTCGCCGGGGGCGTTGTAGTCGGGCCAGCAGTCCATGATGCGGACCCCTTTGGACTCCCACTCTGGGCGGGCCTGGGCGACGGCGGCGGCGATTTCGCGGTCCTGGCGCAGACGTGCGGCCTGGTGGTCGAACTGTCCGTGTCGTGCGGCTTGGATGAGGCGTTCGACGGCGCGGGGGTTGTCGCTGAACTCGGCCACGATCGCGGCCTGGGTGATGGTCAGGTCGTATTCATCGAGCACCGCGGTGTTGGTCATGGTGGTGGCGGCGTCGACGGTGGAGCGGTCGACCCGGAGGCGCTTGCTGATCTGGGCGGGGGAGACGCCGAAGGCGGCGAGCTGGGCGATGGTGTCGGCCTGCTCGCGGGCGGTGAGGTTCTGGCGCTGCTGGTTCTCGTCCCATTGGGCCGCGATCAGGTCGGCCTTGCCGTCGAGGTCGTTGGCCGGGGCGGCGGTGACGACGACGGGCACCGATTCGAGGCCGGCCTCGCAGGCGGCGAGGGTGCGGCGGTGTCCGTGCTTGACGACGAGGGTGCCGCTGTCGGCGTAGTAGGCGTTGATCGGCTCGAGTAGGCCGTGATCGCGGATGCTGGCGACCAGGTCGGGGGAGACCTGGGCGTCGCGGATGTTCGACAGGATGGTCAGCTCCGAGGGGCTGACGTGGATGAGGTTCATCGTGGTGTCCACGGTGGTCCTTTCTCGTTCGGGGTGAGGGGCCTTGTGGCCCGCTCTGCTTTCAGTATACACGCATCATGCACGCATTGGGCGTGCATGATGCGTTAATCTGTGTTTACCTGCGGTTTTAGGGTTCGGGCGCGTATACGAGGCGGCTGACTCCGCGGCTGGTGTAGAAGCCGCCGGTGAAGGTTCCGGTGTCGGATGGCTCGTCGTGGCCGAGTGACCAGACTTGGGCTGCGAGGTCGTCTGCGTCGAGTGTGCCGTCGGGCTTGGTGTGGGGGGTGACGATGCCGCTGCGGGGGCCGATGGTGATGCGGCGGGCGCGGTGGTCGCCCGCGCGGGCGAGGTCGACGGTTTGGCGCAGGAGGTCGCGCAGGCTGGTCGAGTGCAGGGGTTCGGCTGTGTCCATGCGGGCCAGCCTGGCACGGCTCGGGGCGCTTTCGCCGTGACGCGGGGCTGTCCTGTTGTGGTCTGTGGAGGCGCGGGCGGGCTGTGAAATGCCCGGAGGGGACGCCCCTCGGGCGTCCCCTCCGGGGGCTGAGGGCTAGGGCAGCAGCACGTCGAAGTGGGTGAGGGTGACGCTGTGGGCCGTGAGGGCGTTGGCGGTGCCGGTGAAGCGTGCGGTGAGGGCTCGGACGCGGGGGCCGACGTAGATGACTCCGGAGACGTAGTAGATAGTCTCTTTGCCGTTTTCGACGGTGTCGATGTCGGGGGTGTACTCGAAGATGGCGCGGTGGGCGTCGTTGGTGCGGACCTTGCGGGCGACGGCGGCGCGGTTGATCGCAGCGGCTCCCTGGGGGGTGGCGATGTGATCCATGGCGGTGACGCGGCTGCGCTGGTTGTTGTAGACGGCCAGGGCCACGCCGATGGTGCGGTAGATCTGGCGTAGGACCAGATCGGCAACGTTGGGGGACTCCTCGGCGGGCGCGCCGTGGTTGCGCTCGAGCTGCTGGGCGATGTCGTCGCGGGCGGCGTCCTTCACCTGCTCAATGAGCCAGTCGCTCGCCACGAGCGGGGCCACGTTGTAGCGGCGCATATCGGCGTAGGCGGCGGCGATCCCCTCGGCGCCGGGGATGACGTAGGCGGGCGACGTGGTCACGGTCGCTCCTTTCGGGTTCGGGGTGAGGGGCCTTGTGGCCCGCTCTGCTTCCAGTATACACCCATCATACTAGTATGCAACTAGTATGGGTCGGTTAAATCGCCTCTCACCTGCGGCGATGCACCCGACACCACGCGGTCAGAGCCGTTCGCGCAGGGCCCCCCTTTCCCTGACACCTGCCGATCTCGTGCGCAGCGAACGGAGTCAAGGAAGGGAACCCGGACGGGAGCGAACAATCTGGCCCGAAATAAGCGAAGCGCGGGCCAGATTGTTCGCGGACGACCGGGCGACGGCGGAGCCGGCGCCGACCTTGACGCCGGTAGCGGAGCACGAAGACTCGGGGTGGCAGGGAAAGAGGGCTGACCACCAGATCGCCCCACAACCCAAGGTCGGCCACCCACCTGCACCAGGGGACTACGCCCCGGGAGTCACCAGACGGTATTGCACGCGGGAGCTGGCCCCAGAACACCCACACCCATCGAGCAAATGGGTTATCCCCAGCAAGTCACATGAGGCTCCACATGCTGGTCACAGGGCTGCCTTCCGACTTAACTCTGGTGTCCCACCGGCTCTTTATACTGAGTTCGCTTCCTTCCGGCAGGGGTGCGGCCCATCATCCGCAGGGCCGTTGCCTAGATGGAAGGAGGTGATGTGATGGGAACCCGTCGAAATGACGAGAAGCCGACCTTCTGGGTCGCTGTGGTTAGCGCCACGGCCCAGGTCGGTCGACTTCTCTTGGATCTCATCCGCTTTGGAACCGACGCCTAGCTAGGTGACAGTTCCAGGGAGGCGCCGGAGTAGCAGCTCCGGCGTCTTCCGCATTTCAGATGCTACGCACATGACTATATGCGCGCAAGATGCGTTTGAGCAGGTCAAGGCGTAACAGGGAGTGCCTCGGAGCGGATGCTGATGCCGAGGTTGCGTGCTTTGGCTCCGGTGAGCAGGGGGTGGTCCTGGCCGTTGCTGTCGGTGTAGATGGTGGCGGCGAGGTCGTGTTCGTCGGCGTCGATGATGACGTCGTCACCGATTGTCAGGCTGGCGTGGGCGTTCTCGGCGAGTTGCTTGCGTAGCTCGACGTCGTAGACGACCTGGCCGGTGAATTTGCGGGCGGTGGGGTTGTAGGCCCGGTGGAGGACTTTGATCGTGAGCACGTTCGAGCCGGACTTGAGCTGGTTCAGCGTGCCGATTTCGATCACGTTGCCGTCGATGACCATGGTGGGGTCCTTTCTGGTTCGGGGTGACTGCGGTCGAGAGCCCAGCGTAGTCGGCCCTGAGCGCTGCGCCGTGGGCTGAGCTCGGCCGGGTCAGCGTCTGGGGGAGGGGTTGGAGACTGTGGAGATAGCGGGAAGGGGTCACCTCCGGTCCCGGTGCCAGCTCGGCAGTTCAGTGCCCCATACCCACTCCGCCGTCGACGTTGAGCACGTTTCCGGTGATGTAGCTGGCTTCCTCGGAGGCCAGGAACGCGACGGCGGAGGCGATCTCCTCGGGCCGCGCGAATCGGGCGAGCGGGATCATCGAGGTACCGAGTTCCTTGGCTTTGTCGTCCATGGCGTCGGACATATCGGTCTCGGTGAATCCGGGGGCCACGACGTTCGAGGTGATGCCCTTGATGCCGAGCTCGCGGGCGAACGAGCGGGCCATACCGATCACGCCGGCCTTGGAGGCGGTGTAGTTGACCTGGCCGGGGACGCCGGACATTCCGGATGCGGATCCGATGAAGATGATGCGGCCGTACTTCTGCTTGAGCATGTTGCGGGTCGCTCGTTTGGCGATGCGGAACGCGCCGGCCAGGTTGGTGTTGACGACGTCGAGGAACTGCTCTTCCTTCATCCGCATCACCAGCGTGTCCTTGGTGATGCCGGCGTTGGCCACGACGACGGAGACCGGGCCGAAGGTCTGCTCGGCGTATGTGAACGCGGCATCGACGGACTCGGGGTCGGTGACGTCGCATTCGACGCCGTGGATGCCTTCGCCGACGCCGCTGCCCCGGTGGGTGCCGACGACCGTGAAGCCGTCGCGGGCGAGTCGGGCGGCGATAGCCGCGCCGATGCCTCGGTTGGCGCCGGTGACCAGGGCTACGCGTGCGTCGGTCATGTGTGATCCTCCTGGGGTCGTCGTGCAGAGAACAGCGCGACTTGGCCGACCCGCCGGGTGCTGACCTCGGTGTAGCCGCGGAGCGCGTTCTCCAGTTCGTCCATGGTGTCGTCGGCGTTACCGAACACGCCGAGCTTGTTGTAGGTGCTATTCAACGCTCGAGCTGCGAGCGTCGCGGTCTCGGGATCGGGGATGAGGGTGGAGCCGAAAATGGTCCCGCCAGGCCGGAGGTGGCCGCGGAGCTGGGAGAGGCGGTCCCACTTCTCTTGACTGGGGATGCAGTGAAGCAGGAAGTTCAGACCGATTGAGTCGAAGCTGTGCTCACGGGGGAGCGGGTCGAAAAAGGACTGCTGGAGGGAGGCGACGGATCTGCCGTGGCCAACTCTGTCGGACGCGGCGGCGAGGCAGGAGGCGTTGAGGTCGAGCAGGGTGAGCGAGGGGGAGTCGATGCGCTCGAGGAAGTAGCCGGTCCCGGGGCCGACATCGAGGTGGCTACGGCCGGCGTGGCTGCGGTAGTGCTCGACCATCGTCGCTGTCGGGCATCGCCAGATCAGTCGATTGGTCAGCCCGAGGACGCCCGCGTCGTAGAGCCTGAGAGTGACGGGGTTGTAGATACCTCCGCTGGCGCCGCGATCGCGTGCTTCGCTCATGCAGTTCCTCTTCTACGCAGCATTACAGTGGCCGCCCCGCCTTCCATGTCTGCGATCGGGACCACCCTGGCATCGAACTCGATGCCATCTAACTCGACGGGGAAGACGCCGGTTTCATACAGGTCATACTCGGTGACGAGGCGGCACAGTGCCTCGTAGCTCAGCGGCGCGTCTGCACCGACACTGGTGACGGCGCTTCGCGCCAGGCGGTTGACCAGTGCAAGCGTGATGGAGGCGAACTCGACGAGCGGCCCGAGGAGGTCCGGAGGTTCCTGCGTGCGCTCGGCGAGGACGACGCTGGTGCCGATGATCCGTCGCTGCTCACCCTCGACGCGGAGCCGGCCTCCGCTGAACATGTGCAGCGGGGCAGCGTCCGGCAGGTTGAGAGTCCACTCGTATCCGACCCACGTGTTGTCCGGGTCGAGCACCGCCGCTTTGTAGCGCGTGACAAGGGTGGCGGCGTCGGCCGGAGTCAGGAATCGCCACAGATCTTGAATCGGCCGCTGTTCGCCGGCGACACGGCCGTCGGCCATGAGGGAGACGTCGTCGCCGGCAGTGACGGTGGTCAGATCGGCCAGGTCCATGACCCACGAGTTGAGCACGCAGCGCTCAACCGGCGGGGTGGGGTGGAGCCAGACGGCGATTCCGGTCGGACCGCACTCGGGGTGTTCGACCAGGTGGTAGTCAGCGTGCAGGCCGGGAGTCGAGCATGTTCGGGTGCGGGCGTAGTCCGTGAGCAGCCTCAGACCGTCACGGTCGAGGTCGAGCAGGTTGCTCTTGACGGCCCGTCGGAGCGTGCGCTGGCAGGGGATTCCACCGATGGAGTGAACCATCAGATCTCCATCGCCTCTGTCTGCGAGATCGAAGACGATCCATCTCGGATCAAGCCTCACGTGAAGCCTCCTGACGTGGTCAATGACGGACACAGCCTATGGTTTCGAGCTCAATCTCGGGCGATCAACTTCCCCCGATCACCACCCTCAGTCGCTACCTGGCGAGGCCGAAACGGTCGTTCTCCGCCGACCTGCGCTGCCGTCGCCGCAGGATTGAGCGAATGGCGTCCATGTGGCGTGACACCTGCTCAGGAGTAGCCGCGCGTTCCTCGGCTGCGGCGGCGGCCTCGGCCCGTCGGCGCTGCTCTTCGAGGGCTTGCTGTCGGTGCTCCTCGGCCACCTCGCTGGGTGAGGGGCCGGCGAGCACGTTCCGGAGCCGTGAGAGGCGATGCCGCAGGAAACCGGCCGGATTCTTGATCGTCGAGGGCCAGTCCCGCGGGTTCTTCCGCGCATCCTCGTTGAGGATCGTCACCAGATCACGCCCTGTCCAGCGAGTGCAATCCACGAGCTCGTCGATGACGTCGACCAGTGACCCGAGGTGACGGCCGTTGTCGAGGCTCTTTGCTGAGGCGACGAGCTGGGCGGTGACAATGTGTGCCTGGCGAGGCCGCTCTCGCCCCTGGAGTCTTGGTGAGCGCCCGGAGGGCGCCGGCGCGCGCTTGCGCGCGTGTGTGGGGGAACGCTTCTTACGGGGAGTTTTACTCCCCGTAGAACCGCTACGCGGTAGAGACGATTTTGTGTACCACCTGCGGGGAGTCGTCAGCGCCCATGTGGATGCAGCTCGGATCTGGACTCCGTCGTGGTGCACGGCTGCCTGAAATCGTTCCTCGGCGGTGAGGTATCGCCCCCGCGCGACCTCGACCGCGAGTTCCAGCGCCGCCAGGACGGCCCGAGCTTTCAGGACAACATCGTGGCAGTACGGACGAGCGCGACCCGCTAGTTCAGCGGCGACCCGGCCGATAGTGGCGTTGGAAGCGGTGACGCCTCGCCCGGTGCTGGAGTCTGCAAAGTGAGCGCACGCCCGAGCTACGAGCAGTACGGTCCGCGAGGACACGCCCCACTTCCGGCACAGCTGCCGGCCTGGAGCGCACGCCAACTCCGCCGCGGCGGCCGTGAGCCACTTGGTGCGGCTTTGCCACACCAAGGCTGGCTGTCGGCCGTCGAGGGCCCAGGAGTGGCCGCGTTGGCCGCGCAGCGTGTTTTCTTTCTCGGCATCCTCGATCCGCTGGCGGATCACGTCGCCGAGGTTGGGTTCTTGCGTGTTATCGAGGTCTATTGGCGCACCCTGCGACTCGCCCAGCATTGACATGCTGGACACCGCATTTGGGTGTGCGCTACCCTCGGAGCTGTCTCGCACGACAGTTCCTTCCATTGGGAGGGAGCGCAGATCAGAAGCAGGTTTGGTCGCCTGTCCTGATCTCAAACTTCAAGGACGTCACCCGATTCCCGTCGGGTGGCGTTCTTTTTTGTTTGTGAACGCTCCGCTGTGCAGTTGTCACGCAGGTACTCGGTGGTCAGTCGATACCCGCGTCAGTGCATGGTGAGAGGCGTCCTCCTATTCAGTCGTGGTCGGTTCTTAACCGGCTTGGAGCAGCTCCTGCTGCCCGCCCCGGTGGTCTTTGGGTACGGCTTCGTACGCTTCGACGCCCAGTCGGACGATCTCTTCGACAACCTGCCAGCGTTTGGGGTTGCCGGATTCCCGCCAGAGGCGCTGCACGTCGGCGAACAACTTCTCGTCGATGAGCGCATTGAGTTGAGTGCGACCTTCAGTGGTACGAGGAGGAGCCATGGGAATAGTGGTATCACGGGTGTAGTTTCAGGTGTGTTATTTCCTAGGCCGGGCGGCGTGTCGGGCCGGTATTACTTAACGATACAGATGCGCGCTATTGGGTGGAACCCTTGAGCGTGTCGTTGGCGCGTTGCCATGCGTCGCGCACGGCCTCCTGGGGCTCCCCGTAGAGGTCGGCCAGGCTGGCGCACAGCGCTTCGGACAGTGGCGAGCCCCCCTGCTCGATGGTGGAGAAGGCGCTTTGGCTGAGGCCAACGCGCTCGGCGACCTCGGACTGATTGAGCGCTGCGTGCACGCGCATGTCCGAGAGGGTTTCGCGGCCCGGGAGTACGCCCGTGAGGTCCCGAACGTTCAGCTCGAGGACTTGGGCTAGCGCGGCAAGTTTCGCTGGGGCTGGCGCCGTGCGGCCGGCTAGCCAGTTGCGCACGGTCGAGGGGTTAACCCCCACGCGAGCGGCGACCTGGAGGCCCGTGAGGCCGTGTCGGAGCATCGCTCCGCGAGCCACGGAAGGGCTGACATAGCCGGGCCTGCGAGCCACGCAACCTCCTGCATCTGGCGTGCAACTCGCATCATCATCGCAGTCCATTTCGGCCCCCTCAGCCCTTGCGCCGGTATAACTTAACGCTATAGCCTAGCGTTGCAGACTCGCTAGACAAGCTGGTCTATCAACTAAGTAGAGGCTCACCGGAATTGAGAGGGAAGCCCTTGAGCAAGCACCCAGCGTTCGCATACCGTGCCTTCTGCGCTCGTACCGTCGGTACGGCTCCGCACCGGTTGATTCTGTCCCGGTGCGATGAAGCGCAATTCCCACCACACGCGTGTGCTCTGCCGACTGTCGGCGCCCCCCTGGTCACGGGGCGCTGCCCCGTGCCGAGCGCCGCCCTCAGTGATCCGAGGATGCGATGAGCCATACCCAGGGAGACCTCCGTTCGGCCGTTCGCGGAGCAGCCATCGGCGCCTGTACAGCGTTGATCGCCTTCGGCGGCGTGTACGCGGCATCGGCCGCGACACAGTCAGGAATCGAGGAGGCGACTGCGCCCGCAGCTCGGCCGTCGACCGCTCAGGCCGGCGTGGATGTGGCTCAGAAGCCCAGTGCTTCCCAGCGGTCAGTCAAGGCCGCGCAGGCGACCTCATCCCGGACGGCTACGCAGCGTCCGGCCCAGGCCAAACAGGCCGGCCTAGCGAAGGCGGTCCAGCCAACCCGTGAGGTGAAGAAGGAGAACGAGCCCGACGAGCGCCGAGAGTCGGCCCCCAAGGTCGAAATCGCTCCGGCGACGCAGGCTCCCACGCAGCAGGTCCGCTCTCATCAGCCTGCGCCGGTGCAGCAGTCCCCGTCGTATCCCGTTCAGCAAGCCCCGACGTACCCGGTGCAGCAGGCGCCGGTTCGACAGGCTCCCGCTCCCGCTCCCGCTCCCGCTCCCGCTCCCGCTCCCGCTCCTGCCCCGGCAGCCACACCGCAGGGGATCACGATCGACCTCGGAGGTCGCGCGCCCGTCGTGCCACAGGCCCCGATCCTTCCGAAGCAGCTTCACATCGGCTGACGACCGCCCGGTCGCCGGTCCCACCCGTAGAGAAAGAGGAACAACCATGCTCACCGCCGCTTCTGCCATCTCCGGCGCGATCATCGCCGCGCTAGCGACCCTTGGCCCGATCGCTGCCCCCGTCATTGGAGCGGCCACCGCCGCCGGTCCGATTGCCACCGCTGGTACCGCGATCGCCGGCCTGGCCGGTACCGGAAGCGCCGCCGGTGGTGCCGCCTCGCTCGGCGCCGGCGGGGCCGCGGTCAACGCCAACCCGCACGCGGCGATGGGCGTGCAGAACGGCATCAACGACTCGATCAACCAGGCCAAGGACCACGTTGCCGGGTCGATCAACGACCTCAACATCCCGGGTGTGCCCCCGGTCCACTTCAACTGATCTGTTTTCGCGCCGAGAGCATTCCCGCCGATTGAGGAGGGCCACAAGTGTCGGAAAAAAACAATGGTGACGAGTCCTCCCTGCGGCGCGTCGACTCGGACGCTGAGCAGGACTCCAGCGCTGCTGGCGCGGATTGGATGGATGCTCTCGGCGTGGCACCTCCTCCCGGTGGCGAGGCCCCACGGACCTCGCCGCCGGAGTCGAAGACGACTCCTTCCGACCCGGATTGGATGACCCAGCTCGGAGGGAGCGGGGCTGAGCCGCCGCTGGACCTGGCCACCGACGAGGACGAATGGGCGGGCTCGGCTCAGTCGCCCGGCCCTGGTCGTCGCCGGGAACGAACGCTTGCGGTGGCACTAATCGCCGGGCTGGGAGTGCTCATAGCCGGGGTGAGCCTTCTGGCACTGGCACAGATGTCTGGTGGCGAGAACGAACCAGACAACATCGCCGCTGACCTGGACCAGATCCAAGCCGAAAGCGGAGCTGCGGCGCAGGTTGAAAGCGCACCTGCGGAGGAGTTCGCGTGCGAGGAGTCGGAGTCCGGCGGAACGATCACCGGTGCTGGAGCCGGTGACACCAAGTCCGTAGCTGGGGTGATCCTGGCCTTCGAGCACGCTTACTACTCGGCCCGTGACGCGGAGAAGGCCCTGGACCTGACCTCGGACGACTCCACGCTGGTCAATGTCGATGCTCTCCAAGAAGGCATCGACTCTGTTCCCAAGGGCACCGAGCACTGCGTGTCGATCACACCGGACGGTGACACCGCGACGGTCGAAATCACCGAGGTCCGACCCTCGCAGGCTCCCCAGACGTTCGTGCAGGAGATCACGACGAGCCGCGACGGTGACCGCGTCGAGATTGTCGAGATTGCCGAGGAGGAACAGTGACTCCCATCCTGGCTCAGACTCGTAACGACGTCGCCTCGGGGCTGGGGCCGGTACGCCCCGCAATCCAGCCACCTTCGGCGGGCGAGTGCGCCCAAGTGTGGGACACGCCCATTCCGACGAGCGGCGCTCCAGGGCTCTGGCTGCTTGGCGCTCATGGCGGCGCCGGGGTCACAACGTTGTGTCGCTGGATTGGCCCTGCGGGTGACGCTCAGGGGCGATGGCCCGGAGGCCACGCCCGGCAGTCTCCCTTCGTGGTGCTGGTAGCCGAGGAGTCAGTTACAGCGCTGACCAGGGTCCACGCCCTCGTGCGGCAGTTCGCCACCGGCGGAGCTGGTAGCGCACAACTACTCGGAGTAATCACGGTCGCGCGAGTGCCTGGCCGTCGACCGCAGCAAGTGCGCCAGCGACGGGACGTCCTTGCTGGTCTGCTCACCCAGATCAGCAACGGGGCTCTGCATATGTGGGCCGTCCCCTTTGTTCCCGGAATGACCACCGTGGCCGTGGACGAGCTGGCCGTTTGGTCCCTCGGCCAGGCGCCCACGACCAAGAAGCGGCCGTCGCTGCGTGAAGCGGTTCCACCGGCCGTCGCCGAACTCGGCACCGAACTCATCGACGCCGCGCGGACCCAGGTCGCGGCATGGGGCGGAAGGTAAGCAATGAGCATTCGAGTCGGACTGTTCTCGTCGTTGATGGTGCCGGCGTTGGTGGTGGTCGGCACCGGCCCCGCGGCGGCGCAGACAGCAACCTCCCGGACCACTCCGGTCGCGGCGAGCACCACGCAGTGCCCGGCGGTACACATGCTGCTGGCACCGGGCACCTCGGAGACCGCGCGGTTCGCCGAACCCAACCAGGACACCCACGGCTTCCTCTCGCGCGATCTGGCTCGCCCGGTGATGAACGCAGTCAACGGACCGAACATCGGAGACCTGTCGTCTGGCTTCGCCGAGCTGCTTGACCTGCCTGACGGTATGCAGTCGCTCGCCGGCACCGCCGGTAAGGCCCTCGGGGCGGCGATGACCAGCCACCAGCAGCAGGTGCCTCGAGTCTCACGTACGTACGTGACGTACCCGGCCACGGTCGGGGGAGCGCAGCCACCCGGCATGCAGGGCATCCCGCTGAATGTCGGGGATCTAACTCCGTACGGCGAGTCCATGCTCACCGGGGTCGAGATGACCGAGGACCTGATGGGCAAGATTGCCACCAAGTGCCCCGATACGAAGGTCTTCCTGGCGGGGTTCTCTCAAGGCGCCGAGGTCATCAGCAACGTCGCTCGCCGGGCCGGCGCAGGGCTGAGCGTTATTGACCCGAGCCAGATCGGCGGCGTTGCACTGTTCGCCGATCCGACTCGAGCGGGCGGCACGCCACTACACCCCGAGGGCTCCTCCACCGTTGGCCCCGTTCCTGGCACTGACGGCGAGAACGTGCAGCGAGCATTGGTTGGCCTGGACCAGCTCGCCACAGCGAATGCGGGCGGCTTGGGAACCGACAAGACCGGCCTCAGTGACTTCGGACAGATCGCCGATCGCGTGGTGTCGTGGTGCCTGCCCGGCGACTACGTGTGCGGTCTGCCCGCGGAATCGGAGCTGGTGACCGACATCGTTCCGCTCCTCGAGGAGGTCTCGCTCGGTGACCCGGTGGCGGCGCTGGAGCGGCTCGCGCGGATCCTCGACCGCGCGGTCAGCATCGGAGACCTCTCAGAAGTGGTCGACCTGGGTTTCAGCGGTGTCGGGTTCTCCCCGCGCCCCGATGGGGGTGCGAAGACCCCAGTGCTGAGCAAGCGAGTCCAAGCGGCCACGGCAGAAGCAACCACGGCCGCATCGACGAGCAGCCAGACGACGTCGACGAGCACGACAAGCTCGACGTCAGAGACCAGCGAGACCGCTGAGCCCTCGCCGGCGGGCCAGGTTCTCCCGCCCGCGCCTCCGATGCCGGCGGGGCCAGGACTCCCGGGAATACCGCCGTTGCCGACACCAGAGCAGGTGGTCCGGACCGTGGTCGACGTTGCTGCCGGCCTCGGAGGTATGGCGTTGGGCGCGGGAATCACCGTTGTTCGCAAGACCGTGACGCCGGAGAACTTGGCGCAGATCGCTGTTGCCGGTCTGACGGGTGGGCCCCCGGCGGCGGGCGCTGTGGCCGTGGCGAAGTTGTCCGAATCGGCCATGTCCTTGCTCGAGCCTGGTTCCGCCTCCGGGTTGGCACGGCAGACGTTGCAGGTGTTCAAGGACGCTGGTGTCCCGGTCCCCGAGCAGGTCGAGCTGGCGGTGAGTCTGACGGCGTGGCTGTCGACTAACGAGCACAACGCCTACGCCGATCGGCCGGTGTTGCCCGACGGCCGGAGTCCGGCAGCGGCGACGGTGGATTGGGTCCAGGCCATCGCGCAGGACGTCACCGCCGGAAGTGATGAACCCCTGGCCCCCGCACCTCGGCGGTCCGTCGATGGGCTGAGCGCTTTGGCGACCGTCGAGTTCGACAACCAGGCAGCCCGCGCGGCGCTGGATGACCTCGGTTACACCACTACGACTTCGTCGACCGCGGTGTCGACGGCAACCTCGGCGCCCTCCACGAGTGCGTCCCCCACCTCGAGCTATCTGGAAGGCAACTAGCTATGAACACCCGAGTACTCGCCCAGGGCGACACGTCGTTCATCAACAACATCACGCCCTGGCTGCCTGACTTCCTCTCTACCCGTCTGACCGACGTCGCCGGGGTCGCGCTGGCCATCGGCATCGTCATCGCAGTCATTGGCGGGGTCATGGTCTTCGCCGGGATCGCCTTCGCCCGCCAGGACGGACGCGGTGACCAGGTGTCCGGCCGCCTGCTGTGGTGGGGCGGCGGCGTGGTCGGCCTGGGCGTCCTCATGCCGATCGTCGGCTGGCTGCTCGGATAGGCGAAGCATTTATGACGCTCCGCCTGCTCGCGCAGCAACCACCTCCCACATCGCCGATACCGCTGCCCCCGGTGATGCAGGGGCTGTTTGCCAACTGGATCTCGATAGGACTCGCGTTTGTCGTCGTGACCTCCGTGGTGTTTCTCGGCTGGACATTCGCGGAGATAAGCAACGCACGCGAGATGGGCCGAGAGCCCAAACAGGGCGTGGAGCGCCTGCTGGTGATTGCCGTCGTTCTCGTCCTTGGTTCGAGCATCGGCATGGTCGTCTCACTGATCTACACCCCCGTCTGATCGCAGCGAAGGAGAGCACGATGGGCACGCTCAAGAGATTCGCAGCGGCTGCACTGGTGGTCGTGACCGCCACGGCCTGCGGCTCGGACAACACAGACGAGGTTGCCGGCCCCGACCTGACGTCAGCGCCGGAGGCGACCTGGTCGCCAATGGCCGGTATCGCTGTTCCCCGCGCTGAGCAGTGCCCGGAAAAAACCGAGCCCGTTGAACACGGGTACGCCAGGACCCCGCAATGCGCGGTAATCGCTGCGATCACCGGTCAAACGCTGCTGGCTACGACCGGCGACGCAGAGTGGCCGCGGATGGCCAATACGATCCTGGCGCCCGGGCCGGGCAAGGACCAGTGGATACAGGCTCGCGCCTTGGTCTCCGTGGAGGGACGGGTACGCAATCCCGCGACGTTCGCAGGCTTCCGGTTCACCGACTACTCGGACGATCGAGCTCAAGTGCTGCTCGCTGTCGAGTGGCCCGACGGGACGCTCACTGCCCAGCCCACGCAGCTCGCCTGGCAGACGGGTGACTGGAAGCTCGTCCTGCCCACACAGCAGACCGCGGTGGACGCCGCCGAGATCGACAACCTGGACGACTTCACCGAATTTCGGCCCAACTCTTAGGAGCTCAGCATGGACTCACAGCGACGGAGCAAGCTCACAGCAACGGTGATCGTCGCCGCTGTTGTTGTCGCCGTGGCCCTCATTGCCGCCCTCATCATGGCGGTCGTCGACGGTGACGATGACAGTGCAGGAGAGTCCGCTCCACCGCCGTCGTCGGGGCCGGCGGAACCGCCCGCCACCGCCACTACCGACGAGGATGCGGAGAGCATTGACGTTGACCTGATCGGGCGCCGGGTGACGCTCGTCGACGCCCCGGGCGGCACGCCGCGGGAGCAGACCGGCCAGCCCGGTGCTTTCCCCGAAGGGCAGGAGATGGTCGGGCCTCCCGCCGGGCTCGAGCTCCAGCGGGTAAGCAGTGGCGCAACGGTCATGGTGTCGCGCTCGGACGGGCCGACCGACCTCGACGGGGAAGTGATGACGGGGTACGCCCACTCGCCCGGTGGCGCAGCGCTCGTGGCCGCGAACTTCGCGGGCCTCGGAATGGAGATGGGAGCGGCGTACGCCGATTTCCTCCAGCAGTTCATGCCTGACGCGGTCGCCGAAGACCCGGCGGTTCTAGACGAGATCCGCTCGCGCGGAGCATCGGCCGATGGGCGGGCTCTGACTGCGGCGCAGGGCTATCAGGCACCTCGCTGGTTCCGATTCCAGCACTGCGACGAGCAGGTGTGCACGGTCGAAGCGGCCATGCCCTCGATCGCCGAGGCGGTCGGGGAGATCGAGTCGATCGACGTAGGGCCCCACGATCACCAGGTGGTGCGGGTGTCGATGGAGTGGACCGGAGAGCAGTGGGAGATCCTGTCGTCCCGCGCCATGCCTCCCGTCGTCGAGATCGACGGGACGTGGTCACCGTGGACCTGAAACCGGCAGCAAAAGTCCTCATCACGCTGGTCGTGGCGCTCTTCGCGGCCTTGGCCGTGTCCGCTCCCGCCAACGCACAGGACAACGCGCAGAACCAGTTCCAAGACTTCAACAATGACTGCCGCTCGGGCGAGCTCGACGGCGAGTTCTTCGACGGCGGCATGATCGGAGGAACCGCCGTCGGCGACTGGCTGCGCGATTCCGCCCACGCCGGCGGCCTGAGAGAGGCGGTGACGGCGCTTCCTCGCGCCGCCGTGTCCGGGGCATGCATCACGGCGGGCGCGGTGCAGCATCCCGGCGATGCGATCCAAGCCGTCGCCGACGAGGTGTGGGACGGCAAACTGGCCGGGATCGTCCGCGAGATCAAGGACGGAAACCCCGCCGTCATCGGCTACACGATGACGCTGTGGACGAAGTTCAAGCTCAGTCCGGAGGCCCTGGAGCTGTCGTCGGGCGGAATCAACAACATCGTGTGGCAGGCCGCCGTTGCCGGGCTGGCGTTGAGCTTGACGATCGGGCTGCTGAAAGTCGCCTCGACCCGGCGGCAAGGCTCCGGCGAGGCGATGGAGGATGCGGCCTCGGCATACGGGCGGTACTTGCTCTACGGCGCGTTGGTTCCATCGTTGGCGATCCCGGCGATTATGGCGCTCGACGCCTTCGCTGACGTCCTGGTCAACACCTATATCGCGCCGGCGGAAGACTTCACCAAGATCACCGAAGCGGTGACGATCGGGGAGGAAATGAACCCGATCCTGGTCCTGGTGTTCGTGCTCATTTCCCTGATCGGCTCGCTGGCGATGTGCCTGGCAATGGTCATGCGGATCATCTTGCTGCCGGTCCTGATCGGTCTGATGCCGATCTTCGCGGCGTGGGCGATCGGTCGAGCGGGGCGATTCACCGTGGAGAACGCGATGGGCGTCCTCGTCGCGTTCGGGCTGCTGAAGGTGGCGGCGGCGTTCGTCTACATGTCGGCGGTATGGGCGGCGTTGAACCTCGACGGGTCCGAGGAGAACAAGCTGGTCTCCCTGGTCATCTTCGGGGCCGCCGGGCTCTGCGCACCCGCTCTGCTGGCGATCGTTCTGCCTCAGATGAAGGGCCAGGCCGGCGGGTCGGCGGGTGCGCTGGGGGGTGCAGTGCTTGGGGCGACCGGGGCGGTCGTGGGCACGACGATCGCCGCGGCAAGCACCGGCGGTGCCGGAGCGGTGGCTGCGGGCGGCGCAGCCCTGGGCGGCGGCGGCTCCGGCCTCGGACTCAGCGACGGGGGAGGCGGCGGTGGGGGCGGCGGTGGGGGCGCGGGCGGCCGAGGTCCGTCTGGTGGATCTGACTCGGGCGGCAATGGCCCGTCAACGGGCGGTGGATCGGCCCGTGGCGCGTCCGGCGCTGCCGCTGGCACGGCCGCTGGCGGCGGCGCTGCGAGCGGAGGCCCCTCCGCTGGCGGTGGCCACCAGATAGCCGGGATGGGGCAGACCGGCGCACGGATCGCCCGCAACGCCGGCGGCATGGCCGGCACGGCGCTTCGTGCGGGCGGCGGCATCCTCGACGACTCAGTAGGAGCTCCGGTGAACCCGGGGCCGTACCGGTAGGGGAGTGCGATGACTGACACGGTTGCGCCGCAACACGAGACGACGACATACACCCTGGGCCGGAAGCGGGAGCGCAACTTCATCGGCCGCATCCCGGCGCGCACGGCGGTCGTGGGCCTGGTCGGCCTTCTCGCGTTCGTGGTGTCGATGCTGGCGCAGCAGGTGCGCTTCGCGCTGATGTGCGCGCTGCTGGCCGTGCTGGTAGGTGCTCTGGTGCATTTTCACCGCGATGGCCGGTCCTTCGTCACATCGGGGCGGTTGGCAACGGCGAGGCTCTGGCGTTATGTCACCGGGGAGGATCTGTATCTGTCGGGGCCGGAGTCGCGGGTACCCGGCGGGCAACGTCGGGCCCCGGGACTGTTGGCGGGCACCGAGCTGCTCGAGGACGTCGATGCGAACGGTTACCGATACGGGGTGATCGTCAATCCCTCAGCCAAGCAGGTCACGGTGAAGCTGACCGGGCAGCTGTCGGGCGACGTTCTGCGAAGCGCGCAGGAGGACGAGGCCACGACCGCACAGTGGGGCACCTGTGAGGCCCAGTGGGCTCACAACCGGAACCTGCTGGCCGTGGTGGCCCGGCACACCACGAGGCCGTCGACGGGGATGCTGGCGCTGCGGGAAGTCGACACGCTCGACTCTCCGGAAGCACCTGAGGTCGCCCGGAAGATCCAATTCGCCCGCGCCAGGAGGCTGCAATCCGGCGGCCAAGACTACGAGTTCGAGCTGGCCTTCACGCTCAAAGCCGAACTGTCGCACGTGCGCGATCGCCGTTTCCTCGAGCAGCTCCGGTACGAAATTGTCGCGTTCTACAGCGGTGCGTTGCCGTGGGCCGGGATCGAGGCGCGGCCGATGACCGCAGACGAAATGGTGGCCTCGACACACAAGGCGTTCAACCCTGCCGCGGAGGGGGATTTCGAGGAGCTCCACATCAAGGGCACCCCTCATCAGTTGCCGTGGTCGGATGCAGGGCCGGCGGTGGCTAAAGCGACTAATCGCGGTTATTTCCACGACGGCACGTGGTCTCGGACGTGGGAGATGGTGGCCGCGCCCCCGGCCACGTTCGAGAACAAGCATCTGCGCCCCTTGCTGGCGCAGCATTCGCGGATCGTTCGCAAGACCGTTTGCCTGGTCTACCGCCCGTTTCCTCCGGGCACGGCGCACTCCTTGGTCGAGGCCGAGCACCGAGACGCGATGGTCGGCGTCAACGACGGGAAGACGATCAAGTCGGTGGACGCCGAACTGCGACTCGAGGGCACGTCAGCCTCACGCAAAGCGCTGGCCAAGGGCGCGGGGTACGGGCGGCGGTCGATGTACGTCGCGGCGACGTGGCTTCCGGGCGAAGACGACCGGGCGATCGACAGCGACATCGAGGCGCTGGCCAACCAGCTCAACATTCGGGTGCGCGAGATGCGGGGGATGCAGGACTCTGCGTTCTCCTTCTGCCTCGGCGCCGGGGCACTTCCGTTCGGAAAAAAGGACTAGTTCGATGCTGAGCCTGAATCTCAAGACCGTCATCAGGTGGATCCGGGGGACCAGCCTTCCTCTGCGCGACCTCAGTGTCAGCGAGACCGTCGACGCCCGCGGATTCCCACAGGCACACATCACCGACTCCAAGCGTCACCAGCTCACGGTAGCGAACCTGGTCGATGGGTCTGGGGTGGTGGAGCCGGACCGGATCAGCGCGTGGACTCGCCAGGTGGCAGGACTCGACCGACTGCGAGTCAGCTTCGCGTGCGACAGCACGACGTCGGCTCCGCCGCTGCTGGGTGGACTGTTCTCGGCGCAGACCAAGGCCGAACGCAAAGACCTCACGGAACTGGCCTCCATCGTCGCGGTCGACGCACCGGCCCTATATGACGCTGCCGCACTAGCCGGCCTGCCGGCGCGGCCCGCTCGAGAAAGTGACGTGGCTGGACGGTGCGGGCACCTGCTGGCCGCGGCCGTGCGAACGATCCCCGACCTGACGGAGCTGACCTGGCACGAGTCCGCGCGCAGTGTCCAGGTGGGGAGCGTGGAGTGCATCAGCTTCACGGTGTCGTGCTCGGACCCGGCCAGCGGCGTCGAAGCCAACGCAGACCTGTCCGAGGTGCTGGCCGAGTGGGACGCCGGAGGCCACATCTGGAGAACGCGGTGGATGCGCCCGTTTGTCGACCCGGACTCGGTCAGTGCCATCGAAGCCGCTGATGGGGGGCGGGTGTGGTCGACGGTGACAGTGGCCGGCGGGCACGAGATCGCCCACCTGTTCCTCCAGGCACTACGGCCGCGCACTCGTCTTCGAGTGCGCCACGAGTCCGGCCGCCAGGGAGTGATGCTGGCCGCCAACCTGGGCCTGGGTGTGGCGGGGTTCCAGCACGCGACGATTGATACGGAGTTGCCGCGATGAGCATGCTCGGACCAGAAGACCCCACCACGGACTACGCACACCTTTTTCAGGCAATCCTCGACGGCCAAGAGAAGTACCCGTGGCCGTGGACCCGCCGGGGGCGGGCGTTGGCACGGTGGCAAAAGGCCAACCCGGACGAAGTCAGGCGGATCAAGCACGAGGCACTGGCCCGACAGGGCGTGGCCCCGGTGGTCGGCGAGGACGCGTGGCCTCGGGCCGGAGCCCGGGGATTCCGCGCCCCCTTCGCCGCCGGCCTCGGCTCGGGCCTGGTGCGATCTGTGACGCCGCCGAACGAGTTCATGATGGCCACCAACTATGCCGCTGGCTGGAACCCCAACTCGGTAGGGTCACCCTCTCCCATGATCGGCCCGCCGATCGGGCGCAACCTGCTCGACGGGAAGGACCTCGGCTTCGACTGCCTGAGCTGGCTTGAGCAGAATCTGCTGTCGACCCCATCGGCGTTCCTGATGTCCGTACCCGGCCTGGGGAAGTCCTCGCTAGTACGACAGATTCTGCTCGGGCACGCGGCCCAGGGGCACGTGCCGATCGTGCCGAACGACCTCAAGGGTGAGTACGTGCCGCTGGCACGGGCCATCGACGGCCAGGTCATCCGGATCGGGCACGGGCTGGATCTCATCAACCCTCTCGATGCCGGCGCTCTGGGGTCGGTGGTGCCGGTACTACAAGAGGCCATTGACGCCCACGCCGAGCAGACCCCGGCTGACCACGAGAGACTGCGCACGCTGGAGCAGTTGCTCCATCGGGCGAAGAAGGAAGTCGCCGCGGGCCAGCGACGCATGATCGAGACGCTGGTCTCGATCGCGCGGCAGGACCGGATGGCCGACTACGAGTCCGCAGCTGTGGCCGTGGCGCTCGACGACCTTTACGCCTCTCCTGGCCCGAGCGGGCAGAGCCGCTGGGTGCATCCGCCGGAACTGACGGATCTGATCGAGACGCTCCAGACCGGGTCCGAGCAACTCCACGAAGTGACCGTGGCGTCGACGCCCGAGGAGTACCAGGCCACCGTCCGGCCCCTCCTGCGGAGCCTGTACGCGATGCAGCACGGCGTGACGGGGGAGATCTTCTCAGGGCAGACCACGACCAAGATCGACGTCGACTCCCCGGCGGTGGTGATCGACGTCTCCGCGCTCGACGACAACGACGAGACAGTGAAGGCCGCGGTCATCATGGCGTGTTGGTCCTCGGCGGCAGGCGCGGTGACGGCGTCGAAAATCCTCGCCGATGCCGGCCTGCGCAAGCGCAAGCTGTTCGCCTACACCCTCGATGAGCTGTGGGGCACGCTGGCCGCTGCGCCGGGACTGACCAAGCACGTAGACGGTCTGATGCGGCTGCTGAGAACCCTGGGCATGGCGGTGTACCTGGTCACGCACGGCTCGAAGGATCTGGAGACCCTGCCGACGGAGGCGGACCGCAATCGCGCGATGGGGTTCATCGACCGGGCCGGTGCGGTGATCTGCGGCGGACTGCCAGCCGACGAGCTGCGGCTGCTGGGCGGCAAGCTGCCCTTCACAGAGCGGGAAATCGCCGAGATCACCTCGTGGTCCAAGGGCGCGGCCCCTGCCCGGGGCCGGGCGGCAGAGGCTCCGGTACCTCCGGGGCGTGGCTGCTTCATGATTAAGGCCAGTAAGAGCACCTCACCGGGCATCCCGTTCCGCACCGACATCTCTCCGCTGGAGAAGCAGTGGCGACTGCACGACACCAACGCCGCGTTCGAGGACGAGTGGAAACGCACGTCGGCGCAGGTGGGGGGCATGGTTCATGCCTAGCCCGGTGGGCGGTTACAGCCCCGAGTTCAAGCGTGAGGTCGTGGACCGCTTCGTCGGGTACTTCGACGCCTCGTCGACCCTGACGGCCGCGGCCGCGACCGCTGGCCGCGATTTCGGTGTGGCGACCTCGACGGTGCTCAGCTGGGCCGAGGATCAGCAGCGCATGCCCCGCCCCACCTGGGGTGAGATCCGCCGTCTTCGGGCGGCGAACGCCCATCTGACGGCCCGGCTGCGGGAGCTCGAGGAGTCGTGAAGATCAAGGGCCTGGCGACGGTGACGGTCATCCTGCTCGCGATCGCCTTCGGGCTGACCATCATCGTGTCCTCGTTCATCGAGGACGATGCCTGCCGCCCGGTCGGCGGGGGAAGCAGCGTCGCCGGTGGCGTGCCCGACGGCCACTACTCCAAACCGATGAAGGACGGCACGCACCAGATCTCATCGGGCTACCGCTCGCCCGATCGCCCCGACCACCGGGGCACGGACATGGCTGCCGATCTGCACACGCCCATCTACGCCTTCGCAGACGGCGTGGTGACCGAGTCCGGGCCCGCGTCCGGGTTCGGCAACTGGGTGGTCATCGACCACGAGGGACCAGACGGCATGTTCTCCACGGTGTACGGACACATGCAGGCCGGTGACATCAAGGTGCGCGCCGGCGACCAGGTCAAGGCCGGCCAGCATATCGCCGGAGTGGGTAACGAGGGCCAGTCCACCGGCGCTCACCTGCACTTCGAGATCTGGGTGGGGGGCCGCTACGGAGGCCGCGACGTCGATCCCGGTCCGTGGATCGACAAGGCCACCAACCCGGGCGAGTCCGCGCCCTCTCCGGCTCCGAGCAGAGACGAGCACCGGGACCGTCGCGCTGCCGGCAGTGAGCTTCCGCCCTCCCCGGTCATCGCCAGCGAGGACAAACTCCAGGTCGACGCCGTGCGGGTGGCTCGCGCAGTGGCCCAGAAGTTCCCGGAAGTGGAAGCGATCGGGGGGTGGCGCCCGGTCGACGCATTCCCGGACCACCCGTCGGGCCGCGCGGTGGACATCATGATTCCTGGCTACGACACAGGGGAGGGCAAACGGCTCGGTGACGAGATCACCGACTACCTCTTCCGCAACCGGGACGCGCTCAACATCGAGTACCTGATCTGGCGGCAGCAGCACATCCCCTCCGAGGGGCAGCCGAGCCAGATGGAGGATCGGGGCGACCCTACCCAGAACCACTTCGACCACGTGCACGTGACCGTGACCGGTGGAGGAGCAGCCGGACCGGGCCAGCGGTACGGGCCCGCTCCGGAGGGCACCGGTCCCGGCGTGGGGCCGTCGACCGGTGCCTGCGATCCGTCCGGCGTCGGCGACCACGGGCGCTCACTCAACGCCGGTCAGATCCCCGACGAGCTGCGAAAATGGATCAGCCTCGGGGGGCAGGTGTGCCGTGAAGTCGACTCTCCGCTGCTGGCCGGCCTGCTGTACCACGAATCAGCCGGCTTCCAGGCCACGGCGGTCTCGACCGCCGGCGCTCAGGGCTACGGGCAGTTCATGCCCGGCACGTGGGCGGCCAAGGGCGCGAAGGTCGACGAGAACGGGCAAGTGGCCGGTCCACCCGGTTCGGGCTCCCCGTCTGACCCGGCGGACGCCACGATGGCCGCCGCCCGCTACTTGTGCGAGATCGCCGAAGGCCAGCGCGAAGGCATCGCCTCGGGAGCACTCAAGGGTGACCCGCAGGAGTTGATGCTCGCCGGCTACAACGCGGGCCCCGGCGCTGTGCAGCAATACGGCGGCGTACCGCCGTACGCCGAAACACAGAGGTACGTGGTGATAGTGCCCGAGGAAGCGGCGAAGTTCGCCGGAGCAGAGTGAAGGAGCAGTGGCCATGAGGGTAGAGCGACGACGATCGCTGATCGTCGGCGTCGTGATCGCCGCAGGCGTAGTGGTGGCGTGCGCGCTGGCGGCACTGCTGGTGGTCATGTTGCGCGGCGGCGCCGACGAACCGGGCACAGACGCCCATCACCCCCACCCCGAACCGACCGAGTCGGCGGACGGCGCCGCGACCGCCGCAATCCGGCAGATCTTCACCTGGCGACCTGCCGAACAGTCCGGCCCCTGGGACGCGCTGCACGCAGCGTCGGATGTCCTGACAGGACCGTTGGCGCAGGCCGCAGCCCAACGACCCGCCGACGAGCCCCTGCCGCGGCAGTGGGAAGCGTGGGCCGCCTCGGCCGACGTCGTAGTCGGCGCCGTCGAGATCGTCGGCAGCCCGATGGGCCCGAACGACGACAAGGGACCGGTGACGCTGATCCTGCGCCAAGTGGTCCAGCACCGCGACGGCAGCACGACCCCGCTTCCGGAGATGACGGTGCAGGTGGACATGGTCCGCGACGGCCCCACCTGGAAAGCGGCCCAGTACCGGTTCGAGCAGGCGAGGTAGGGACACATCATGGCAGGCAGAGACAACCCGAGGAACACCCGTATCGGACTGTTCCGTCCTGAGCACGTCGTGCTGTTGATCGTCCTGGCCGGCTTCGTCGCCATCAACCTCTCGGTGTGGGCGGCTCACCGGGCAGCGGTCAAACTCGGCCTAGCCGAGCCACCGAGCCCGTTCCCGACGGTCGGTGCAATCGAAGTCCTCGCCCGGGACTCGGTGGAGTGGACGGGCGCGGCCACCGCAATCCTCGTGGGCGAATGGGTGGTCGTGGTGGCAGTCGCCGTGACGATCATCGTCGCCCGCAGGCGATGGGAGTTGCGTCGTACCGGCGGCACCAAGTCACGGATCGCCCACGCGACCCGACAGATGGCCTCAACCAGCGACATCGCGACGCTCTCGCCGCGAGCACGCAAACACGAGCACATCAGCAACAACCTGCCCGATTGCGGCTGGTACGGCGCCTATCTGGGCCGGGAGTGGGCCACCGGGCAAGTGCTGATGTCGGGCACCGAAGACAACGTGCTGAACCTGTGGGCGCCGCGGGAGGGCAAGACCACCAGCAAGGCCATTCCGGAGATCTGGAACGCGCCGGGGCTGGTGGTGGCCACGAGCTGCAAGCGTGACCTCATCGACGAGACGATTCGCCTGCGCGAGCACATCGGCGAGGTGTGGGTATTCGACCCTCAGGGGCTGGCCCCCGGCGCCGGCTCCGACGGCGGGTTCTACTTCGACCCGCTCGACTTCGTCCGGGCCGCTCGATACTGGGACGGTTCGGCGCTACGCCTGGCCGAGATCTTCGAGGGCGCCACCACTTCCCGCTCCGCGGTCTCCGGCGATGCCGGCGAAAACGCATTCTTCTACCAGCAGGCCCGCGACCTACTGACCGCACTGTTCCTGGCCGCCGCTCTGGGCAACAAGCCGATCACCGACGTGTACAAGTGGGTATCGGCTCCGGGGGCCGGCGAACCCCTGACCCTGCTGCGAGAAAGCAACTACGAGGCGCAACACGAAGATCTGAACGCCAAGTACTCCCTGACCCCGCGCACACGTGACGGCGTGTTCTCGGCCGCGAAGAACTGCATCGCGTGCCTGGGGCTGGCCGAGGTACGTGAGTGGCTCACGCCCCCACGGCCACCGGCGCCGCCTCGACGTCACCGACCTGGCCCACGACGATCGCGCGACGCTGTACATGCTCACCGAGGAGGACAATCCGGTCGCTCGCCCCATCTCGACGGTGCTGGCCATCCTGATCAGCGAGGCGCTGAAGAAGCGGGCCTCCCAGTTCGAGAGAGACCGGCTCCCGATCCCGGTGCTGATGGTGCTCGATGAGATCGCCAACGTCGTGCGGTGGCCAAACCTGCCGGATGCGCTGTCCACCTACGGCTCCCGCGGCATTCTGTTCGACATCTTTCTCCAGACCTACGCCCAGGGCGAGGAGATGTGGGGGCCGGTTGGGATGCGCAAGCTGTACGCCCTCGTGGCGATCAAGGTCATCGGGCCAGGACAGACCGAACCGGAGTTCGCGCAGATGGTCTCCACCCAGGTCGGCAACTACCGCGAAGTCGAGCGGTCGTTGTCGTACTCCGCCAACGGGAGCGGTTCGAGTTCGCAGCAGGTGGGCTCGGACAAACCGATCCTGTCCGTCGACGAGATCCAGAACTTGCAGAAGTGGCAAATGATTGTCATCGCCAAGGGCCGTCGGCCGATGCTGGCGCGAATGATCCCCGCCGCCAAGCAGGACTTTTCACCCACCACCCGCGATCTGCTCGACCGCCTGGAGAAGGGAGAGACCAGTGTCCCTGTGGACTGATCTCGTGCGGACCGCAACGCCCGAACCGTTGCAGTCCCAGATGAAGAGCCTGGCCGCCGCCTCCGTCGCCGACTACGCCGAGCATCCGGGGTTGGGGCCCGCCCTGCGCCGAGCGGCGCAGCGGGCCGCCAAACGGTACGCCGTCGAAGACCTGGGAGTTCCATCGAATCCGCGGCATCCGACGGTCTACGACTTCTTCGACGACTACCTGCGCCTGGCCTACCAGGTCCAAGACCGCTCGCAGGCCAACGCCTGGTGCGGCCGGTGGTGGGCGCACGAGGGCGTGCTGTTCCGTGTCCGGGCGATGTGGCGAAGCTACGAGTACCTGGCGGTGACCGATCCCATGCGAGCCGACGAGATTTTCCTGCGCACGGTCGGCGATCACCACATGAAGGTCCTACTCGGCCCCGAATCACCGATGCTGTCCTGCCGAACACACCATGAGCCCTCCGAGCTACTGCGCTCCGATCCGATGGAGAACCCCCGATGAACAGCTACAACCGCCAGCAGCACATGTCGATGCTCGCCCGGGCCAGCCGCGTCGCCGGCCGCAACGGCAGATTTCGGGAGCGCACCCACTACCTGACCGCTGCCGAGCTGCGCACCGTACCTATCGCCCGACTACTGCGGGAGACGGCCTGGGCCGATCGCCCCGACGCCTCCGACCAGTGGCGAGACGAACGGCGCCAAATCGTCGCTGACGAGTTCGCCCGCCGGGGCTTCGACACCGCCGCTGCCGACATCTGGCCCCGGTGGGAGCCTGCCGACTACGACGGCCACGCCCTGCTCCAGGAGCAACGCCGCCTCGAGGCAGAGCGCGCTTCCGCGGAGCAGGCCACACAAGCTGATCCCCGGCAGGAGATGACAGTGCTGTGGGCGACCTCGACGCTGGTCACCGCCGCAACGGTGACTGAGCTGATCGACGGCGACGAAGTCATGGAGCGGGTGACCACCGCGCTGTCGCAGGTATGGGAAGGACTCGAGACCGATCCGGCCATCGGTGGCGAGCTGGACATGACTACCGGGGCCGACCTGGCCGCCAGTCTCGCCAACGCAACGGCGACCGCCGCCGCGGAGACCAGCATCGCCCCCGAACTCGCCTCGACTTCCCCCGAGGTGGAGTCGGACGTCGAGCTATAGCGCGGTCGGGCGAGGAGATCCCCGCGGATCGCGAGGTGCAATGCGATCTCTCGCCCATCCTGTAGGGCGACATCACAGCTCGGGCCCCTGCGCCGGCTCATGGCCGGGCGCAGGGGTTTCGTGCCGAGCGGGCTCGTCCCGGTCCGCCTCAACATCGCCCGGACGCGAACTGAACGGGTCCGCGACATCAAAGCCACGGGCCGCAAACGGGTCGCCAGCGAATAGACCCCGGCGAGCCTGTTCCGCGTCGTGCGCGGGGGAGGCGGTGAACGGGTCCGCCGCGTCCGGGTCGGCGGGCTCCTCCGCGGACCCGTGGAGGAGTCGATCGTGCTCGACCAGGACGGCGGCGGCATAGTCGGCAAGCTCGGTGTTCATGCCGGGGTGGCGCGGCGGGAGCGGGCCGAGTGGAGCAGGCGATTCCTCCGCCTGTTCAGGCTCGGCGCCTTGCTCGGCCGCGGGCTGCGCGTTGGCCGTGGCCTCGGCGTTCTCCTTGTCGGCCGCGGGCTGCGCGTTGGCCGTGGCCTCGGCGTTCTCCTTGTCGGCCGGGTCGGCGAAGTAGTCGTCGATGGCGGCGATGAGGTCGCGGCCGTTAGCGGGCAGGGCGGCGTCCTTCGGCTTCTCGGCGGCCGGGGCGGGCTGGGGGTCGTCTTCCGGACTCGGCTCAGTCGGCGAATGGGCTTCGGGGGCGGCGGCGCGGTGGAGGCTGCCGTCCATGAGGTCGTCCACGGCGGCTTCGAGTGCGTCGGTGCGGTCGATCCCGTCGGCGATGTAGTCGTTCATCGCCTGGTGGATCAGCGCCATAGCCTGCGGATCGCGCTCAATGGCTCGGCGGGTGTTCTCGGGTAGGTAGTCGGGCAGGTCTGGTTCGGCGTCGATCGTGTCGAGCAGACGGTCACGAACGGCGGTGATGGCTTCGGTGAGATCGTGGCCGGCGTCGAGGTGGCGCTGGCAGGTGGTGCGCCACAGGGCGACGAGTTGAGGGTCATCGCGCAACTGCGTGGTCAGCGCGGCGGGCAGACCGTCGAGTAGGTGCTGCGAGTAGTCGCCGATGAGGTGGCTGCGGGCGGCGTTGTAGCGGTCGGCCATCCGGTCGGGGTCGTCGGCGGCGGCCAGGGCCTCGCGCAGTTGCTCGGTGGCGGTGGTGTGGCCCTCGTCGCGGTCCAGCGCCGCCTCGAGCACCCCGCGGGAAGTAGTGAGTCGGTCGTCGACCTCGGGGTCCAGGTGCGGGGCCTCGGTGTCCAGATCCAGCGGCGCCTCGGTCACCGCGTAGGCGTGGTTCTCGTGACGGCCGCGGGTCAGGGCGACGTACAGGCCGCGACGGTTCGTCGCCTCGTCGACGACCGTGCGGGCCACGTCGACGGTGATGCCCTGGGCGCGGTGAATCGTGCTCGCGTAACCCAGCTCGGTGCACTCGGCGACGTACTGCGCGTCGAGCGTGACCCGGCCGCGGTGGCGCAGGTGACGCACGGTCAGCGAACCGTCTTTGCCGACCTTCTCCACCCGCCACCGATCACCGTTTTGCACCCGCGAACCGGGGCGGGTGCCGCCCTTGGTGCGCAGCGAGCCATTGTTGGACCGAGTCACAACGATGTCGCCGCGGCCGGCGGCGAGTTCGTCGGCCAGATCGACGATGCGCCGGGTCTTAGCGGCCCCACTGTCACGGTGACGATTCTGGATCTGGGTGTTGAGCTCCCGCACTATTTCGGTGGTGGAGGCCAGCACGATGCCATCGCGGCCGGCCTCGACATCGGCGAAGTGATCGTCCACCACGGCCGGGATCATCTCGTCTCGCCCGCCGCCGTGGATCCAGCCCTTGCTCGCGTGAAAGTCCAGTGCGGACGCCTCGCCTGAGCGGATGGCGATCGAGGCAGCGGCTTGGGCGGTGTCGTCGCCGAAGCGCACCACATCGGTCAGCTCGGGGGCGTTGGTCTCGGAGGCGACCAGCCGCATGAGCCCGCCGGATTCGACGGCGTCGAGCTGCGCGGGATCCCCAATCATCCGCACCACGGCACCCCGGTCGCGGGCGATCTCCACCAGCGCTGCAACGTCCTTGGTGGAGGCCATCGCCGCCTCATCGAGCAGCAACATCGCACCCGGTCTGATGGTGACCGGAAGGTCCTCAGCAGTGCGGGCCCCGATGCCCATATAGGACAGCTTTCCGCGCCACCGATAGGTCAGCGAGGCCACGGTGTACGCCTTAACACCGATCTCCTCGCCGAGAGTTTCGGCAGCCACCGCCGACGGTGCCAGGGCGATGACCTGACGGCCCGTGGCTTGCCACGCCTTCGCCACGGCCTGCATCGAAGTGGTCTTGCCGGTGCCGGCCGGGCCTACTCCGGCGGCGACGAGTTGGCCCGACAGACAGAAGTGCTCGGCCAGGGCCCGCTGCCCGGGGTTCAGGGTCCGACCACTGTCCGACTCGAGCGCGGTGATCGTCTCGTTCAGATGCTCACCGGTGGTGAACAGCGGCACCGGGGTGCGCGCGGCATCGACGACATCGCGCTCCGCGGCGAGCATCGCCTCCGAGGTGTGGAGCAGTTCGCCGTGACGGTCCAGCACACTGAGACCGTCCGATTCCCGGCGCAGTTCTGTCGGCGTCTCGATGATCTCGGGGGTGGCCAGGGCGAGCGAGTCCCGGCGCATCGCGTGAGTCACTACCTCATCGACGGTGGCCGCCCGGGCGGCGGGGGAGTCGAACTCGACGTCGGTCAGTTGGGCCTCGACCGCGGCCCGGACATGGGCATGGGTCCACGTGACGCGGGTATCGGAGACGGCCTCGATAGCGCGGGCGGCCTCGGCGTCGACGGCCTCGAGCTCACGGACTTCGGCGCCGGTGTTCTCCGCCTGTGCGCCGGGGTTCAGCGCGGCGGCAATCATCTGATCGACGGCCTGCTCGGACCCGAGGTGACGGGCCGCCAGCCGGCGCCACGTCGACTGAAGCTCGGCCAGCGATCGGGCTTCCTGCTTGCCCTCGCGGGTGTCGAGGGTGGCTTGCTGCAACAGTGCGAACTGAACTGCCTGTGTCGGGGCGCGGCCGTGCTTGTCGCGGTACTCGGCGAGCAGCTCGTCCCGGCGGGCCTCGATCATCTGACGCCTCGAGGAGAACGCCCGGCACAGCGCCTGGTCGACGCCCGCGATCTCCCACACCGGCTGCTTGTTGCGGCTCGGGTAACGGGCCTCGAACTGCACGCCCAGCTCGCGGCGAAGACGGTCCACGATGGCGGCGTTGTACCGCGACGAGGCCGCCACCGCGTGCTTATGCAGCGAGGCTCCATCGAGCGCTGACCACCGTCCGTCGGCGCCCAGCACCTTGTTCGACACCGCGCAATGCGTGTGCAGATTCGGGTCGCCGGCACGGGTGTCGTAGTGGTCGAACTGCGCCACGATGAGCCCGTGGGTGTCGATCTGCTGCTCACTGCGATCGCCCCGACGAGTGAACGCTGCCTCGCGTTCAATCCACGCCAGGGAGTCGTTCACGCACTCGCGGTGAATCCGCTCGATCGCCTGCCGAGTATCGGTGTCGGCGAGCGCCCATAGTGCGCTGACCGACTTCTGCGGAGTGAACACCAAGTCCATACCGGCGACCGGCTGACGGACGTTGCTGCGCTGCGCAGCGGCCCACGACAGCAGCTCGCGCTCGGTGGCCGGCTGGTGACCGAACTTGTCGCGGTAGTGCTTATCGGCCAGCGTGCGCCACAGGTCCGCCGTGACGTCCTTGTCGATCGTGTGGCCCTCGCCTGCCATCTCCCGGAGTGTGGCGTTGTAGTCCTCCACGAGGGGGATCTCATTGCGGAACTCGGGGAACTTCCGGCCCAGCGCCGTGTCTTTCAGATCGGCACCGGCCTCGAGCATGGCGTCGGTATTCGGGTGCCGGCCCTCGCCAAACAGGGCCTTCATCTGCGCCTCGGAGACCGTGCCGGACACCGGGCTGATCTCTGACAACGCCTCCAGGCCCGCGCCGTGCCAGCGGCCCGGCGGGGTGCCGTTGGCGGTGTAGTAGTCGGTGAGCTCCTGGCCGCGTTCGCGCAGCCGGTCGGCTACAGCTACCTGACGAGTCAGGTAGCTGTAGCCGTCCCCGGCGTGCAGCACGTGGAGCGTCATCACGACGCCCACCTTAGACGCCGCATCGCGCCCGGTCACGGGCGTGTCTGAATTTCAGCAAGAGGTGTGTAGGTTCTGGTTTGGCACTAAGCGAGCACAGCGAGCGTGGGCCAAACCTCCAAGCGGGTGAGGACTAGTGCACGCAAGCAGCGCAGCGCTAGTCAGGCCAACTCACGGGCGATAGAGTCGAAGACACCGATCGAAAGAGTGAGGGGACCAACGCAGATGGCCAGGACGTCCGACCGCACAAGTGCCCGCAATCGCGCCCGACAGGCACTCGCCGAGAAGCAGAAGGCCCGGCGCGAACGCGACGAACGCATGGAAGCCGCGGCCACGCGCTACTTCGCCGCCGCCGACGCCATCGAGAGCGCCCGCCGCGACGCCGGTCAGGCGATCCAAGCCCTCATCGCCGAAGGCGAGCCCCGCGCGGAGATCGCCGAACTCCTCGGCATCACCACCCGCGACATCAAGGCCGCCCTGGATGCGCTCACCGACGACGACCAGGACGACGACGACAGCGACACCGGGCACGACGAGCCGCTGGGCGGGGAGGTGTCAGCGTCGGACTCCGAGCACGACGGTCACCGCTCCGATGAGGCTCACGTGGCGTGACCCTCTTCGACGACATCCCGCTGCCGGGGCTCGAGCTTGAGCCCCGGCACGAAGGTGTCGTCACCGAGCGCCGCGCGTACAGCAATGCGATCGCGCCGAGTGCCCACACAATCGACCGGTTCTGGTCGCGGGTGATCCGCTCGCCCGGGTGCTGGCTGTGGGTCGGTGCGATCAGCGGCGGCGACGGGTACGGCCGCAACCGAGCGAAGTTGCATCTGGTCGACTATTCGACCTCATTGTGAACCCGCTGGACGCCCACTGGAACGCGCTTCCCAATCGCACTCGCGTCGCTAGACCTCCACATTAGCCATTGCATTAAACGACTCGATGTTGCATCGTGTGCAACATGGTTGTGAGGGGTGAACTCCCCGGTTCCGCACGCCAGGCCCTACCGGACGGCGTGACGTTCCTCGACGCCAAACCCGCCGTGTTCGAGGCGATGCTCGACGGCTGGGCGATGCAACAACGTGCCCGCTTCCTCAAAGCCAAGACGATCGACGTGCGCCTTGGTTTGATTCGACGCTTCGCCATTTTCAGCAACGACTACCCGTGGTCGTGGACATGCGCAGACGTCGAAGCATTCATCTCCGACCGCCGGCAAGCAGAGCATCCGATCGCGATGTCTACCGCGCGGATGTACGAGATCACCATCCGAATGTTTCTGACCTACATCACCGATCCTCGCTACGGCTGGGCCTCGACGTGCCAGCAACTCTTCGACGCGGTGCCGCAGCAGATCCTGCACGAGTGGAACACCATCGTCCACACCACCGACTACGAAGGCGCCCCCGGCCGCCGACCACTGACCTACGACGAAGTGCAGGCACTGTTCGATGCCGCCGACGGACGCGCCGAAGCGATCCCGGGAACCGGACGCAAGGGCGCGCTGACCGCGCAACGCGACGCCGCGCTTCTGAAGACGATCTACGCATTCGGACTCCGTCGCCAGGAAGCGTGGGGCCTGGATATAACCGACCTGCGGTACAACCCCACCACCCCGAGCTACCGCAACTGTGGCGCTCTGTTCGTCAGGTTCGGCAAAGCCAGCAGGGGAGGGGCGGCTAAACGCCGCACCGTGCTGACCATCCCGGAGATGGACTGGATCGTGCCGGTTCTTGAGCATTGGCGAAACGAAATCCGGCCACTGCTGGGATGCCGTGCTCATCCGGCGTTGTGGGTCACCGAACGCTCGGACCGCATCTCGATGCGCCGCATCAACGACGCGTTCACCACCGCCCGCGACGCGGCCGGTCTGGACCCGGTGCTGGACCTGCACTGCCTGCGCCACTCGTATGTCACCCACTTGGTGGAGTTCGACTACCCCGAACGGTTCGTCTCCACTCAGGTCGGGCACTCCTATGCCGCGACCACCGCCATCTACACCGGCGTGTCCGACGAGTACCGCAACCGCTTGCTGCGCCGATCCTTGAGCCGCCACCCCGACCTATGGGAGAGCCCGTGAACAAGAAGATGAGCTACACCTGGCACCTGCGCACCCTGATGGCCGAACGCGGACACTTCGCCACCAGCGACCTCGTACCGCTCCTGGCCGAACGCGGCGTCCACCTGTCCCGCGAACAGGTTTACCGCCTGGTCACCACCACCCCGCAACGCCTCAGCTTGGACGTGTTCGCCGCACTGTGCGACATCCTCGACGTCGACCCCTCCGACCTCATCGAAATCACCACCGCCAACGTCTCGGTCACCAAACCCACCGGCACCGCCGAAGCCGGCCATGCCCCACCAGTACGACGCACCACGATCCGCCGACCCACAGGCACATGACTGACCCCACGACCGGCCTGGCGGCGGTGCTCGCCCTCCTCTACTCCGACCACAGCAAGGCGGCACATCGCACTGCAATCACCGCCGCGGAACTGTTACCGGACGAGCTGCAGCACGTGCTCTATTACGTACGCCGGAATCTCGCAACAGTGCGCACCCGCCCAGATGACGCACCGCCAGGACTGCACCGGCTACTCGACCAGGTCGCGGCGCTTCCGGCCGAAGTGATCACCCCGCCACAGTGCTCCGGCTGCGGCAAAGAACGTCGCCTGCGCTATCGCGCACCGAGCGGAGGTCCATGGTGCGCCTCCTGCTACAACGCCTCCCGCCGCACCACCTGTCGGCGATGCGGAACCCTCGCGGTTCCCGCCGCCCGCGAAGAGGACGGCGTGCTCTGCGCACGCTGTATTCGCGCGGATCCTGATCGTCGACCACGATGCTCACGCTGCCAACGGCCCCGCCCGGTGGCCTACCGCATCGACGGGAAACCCCTCTGCCAGGCCTGCGGGCCCAAAAAGCTGTACACCTGCAGCGACTGCGGACGCCCCGATCAACCGGCCCACGCCATCACCGACACCGGACCGCTCTGCCCCCGCTGTTACCAGCGCAGCCGCTCACACACCTGCCACCACTGCACGCGATCTACGCCTCACGCCCGCCGCGACCCCGACCTCCCAGGCAAGTGGATCTGCTACCGCTGCTACACCCCACCGATCGCCGAATGCACCGTCTGCGGCCAAACGAAACCCTGCGACAGGGGAGTGCCCAACGGGCGACCGATCTGCTCGTCATGCCGATCCAAACAACGACCCCATCGGCAGGCGAGGCCCGCCACCAAAGAGTGCTGCACGGTATGCGGTCTCACCCGATCAGTGCGCATCACCCTGCCGCTCGGGCCAGTATGCGATCCCTGCTGCCACCAGCTGCGCGAGAACCCCATCACCTGCAGCTCCTGTGGTCACCAGCGCCCCCAGGCCGGACTCGACGCACACGGCCACCCGATCTGCGGCCCGTGCTCTGACGAGCACAGGAACTGGCACTGCCGCTCCTGCGGAACCATCGACCTCCTGGTCACCGCCACCGACTGCCTCGGCTGCCGCAACACCGCCCAAGTCGACCAAGCCCTGCATTGCACCCATCCACACCTACTCGCCCAAACCGACTCCATTCGGGACCTGCTGCTCAAGGTCTACCCACAGCGGCGCACCGCGTTCCTGCTCGAGAGCCAGCACAGTTGGTTCATCCTGCTCACCACCCTCATCGCCGAGGATGAACCCCTGACCCACGCGAGCCTGGACCGCAAGCCTCAGAACACCCGCACCCACCATCTTCGGCGGCTACTAATAGCCCTGGAGGTTCTGCCCCCACGAGAGGACATCGTCGACGCACTCAACCTATGGATCGACGCACTGCTGGCCGACCAACCCCCACCGATCGCCGTCGTACTCCAGCCCTACGCCACCTGGCACGTCACCCACCGACTGCGCCGCGCCCGCGGTAACAGCCCCTCCACAGGCAAATACGCGCGAACCCGCATCCGATGCGCCGCCGACTTCCTGCACTGGCTCCAAGACCGCGGCACCGACCTCGCCCAAGCAACCCAGTACGACGTCGACTCCTGGCTCGATGAAGGCGCCACCACCCGGCGCCGGGTCCGCGACTTCCTGACCTGGACCGCTGGGCGCGGGCTCACCACAGACCTCCACGTGCCGTGGCTAGGCACCGAGGGACTTCCCGGGCACGTCCTCGACGAAGACACCCGGTGGCAACTCTTGCGCCGGTGCCTCACCGACCCCACCCTCGACCTGCGCATGCGTGTCGCCGGCGCATCGGTCCTGCTGTTCGGGCAGAACCTCACCCGCATCGCCGCACTACGCGCCGAGGACATCACCACCGCAGGCGACGACACCTACCTGACACTTCGCGACCACCCGGTCCTGCTGCCACCCATCCTGGCCACCCTCATCACCGACCTCGCAGCACAACCGGCACCCATCGACGATCCCCGCCCACCGGGCACCCCGATCTGGCTCTTCCCCGGCCGCAACGCAGCCCATCTCGACCCCAGCCGCCTGGCCCGGCTTCTCAACCATGACCTGGGCCTCGACGCCCGCGCCGCCCGCGGCGGCGCGCTGCTGGCCCTGGCCGCGGACCTGCCCGCCTCTGTCCTGGCCGACCCGCTCGGCCTGTCTATCACCGCCGCCCTGCGCTGGACAGCTCTAGCGGCCCGCGACCAGAGCGTCTACCTCGCCGCGCGGCTCGACAACTGCAACTGATGTCGGAGGCGACACCTATCCTCACCCCACCCGGTAACAGCTCCCCGACACCCCTCGAGGCCACCATGACCGCCGCCCTGTTCCCACGACCCGAAGGAACCGACACCCAGCAGCTCTCCCTGCTCGGCGACCCGCGACCGGTGCGCACCCCAGCCAAGCTGTGGCGAATCTGGCTCACCGACCCCACCACCCGGCAGAGGTTCGAGATCAAGCGCTACCGCCGCGGCACCGATCAGTGCTGGCCCTGGATCGGCGCCATCTCCTCCACCGGACACGGCTCCTTCCGCGCCGCCAGCCTGCCCGGACTCTCCCGCCGCGGCACCGTCCCCGCACACCTCTACGCCTACCAACTCGAACACGGCATCATCGACCGCCTCGGCTGGAGCGCACTGACCGACCCCATCCTGTGCCACCGCTGCGACTACGCCGGCTGCACCAACCCCCACCACCTACGCCTGGGCACCGCCACCGACAACCGCACCGAATACCTCGCACGACGACACGGCCCAAACAGCCCCCTGGCCGACATCCGCGGAACCGCCGGCCTCTCCCGCGCCATCGCCGACGCCATCCGTGACGCGCTCAGCGACAATGCATCGCCAGGTGAGATCGAGACTCGCCTCGACGAAGCGATCGTCGCCGGACAGCCGTGGGCACTGTGGTGAGCAGGCGACCCTAGAGAAACGTGCGGCCCCGGCAGAGAGCTGAACCGAGAGAACCAGTGCCGCACTAAAATTCGATCGACAGTTGGTGCGCGATACTGATCGGCGTCGCACGTCGCGGTCAGGTGCCGACGATTCGCTCCAGCCACAGTGTCTTGTCCCGCATCGGGGACATCAGTGCGCTGCTCCCAGCTCGATGAGCAGGACACCAACGACGATGAGGACGATGCCAAGGCCCATCACCCTAGTCAGGGGCTCCTTGAAGAAGATCCGGCTGAGTATAGCGGTGATGGCGACTCCGGCGGCAGCCCAGATTCCGTAAGCCACTCCAAGTGGGAGCCCCTGGGCCAGTGCAACGGAGAGCATGACGAATGCGAAGACGTAGCCCGCGCCGACACCAATCCACCAGACCTTCTTGCCGGCGCTCGCCATGCGCAGAGAGACGGTGCCGATGACTTCGCCAATGATCGCGCAGACGAGGCCGATGAGAGCGAGAGCGGTCATCGTGCGACCTCCATGACCTCATCCGACTTCTTCTGAGCCGCCTGGGATCCGAGTTCAACGAGCAGTACGCCACCCATGATGAACACAATGCCCAGCACCATGAGCGGGGTGATCGGCTCGCCGAACACGACGAGCGACATGACGGCCGTGAGTGCTACACCGCTCGCGCCCCAGATGCCGTAGCCCACTCCTAGCCCCATCCCGCCGCGCAGAGACATGAACAGAGCAAGAAACGCACCGACGTAACCAACAACCACAAGCAGGTAGAAGGCGGGAGCAACCAACGCAGCCTTCAGCGAGAGCGACCCGGCCACCTCAAGCACGATCGCGGCGCCGAGGAAAAACCACTTCGTCACGATTCCGCCCCCTGGTCGATCAGCGAGACGACCAAGGCCGCCGTGGCGGCACGCTCGGACTCCTCGAGCGCGAACAACCCAAGACAGCGGTCGATCCAAGCCCCATCGGCGACCAGACGCGCGACAACTAACCGCGGATCACGAGAATCGCCGAACCAGACGCTCATGCGCTCGGTCCACCGCGCAGAGAGCTTGCCGCGCAGCTTCGCATCGGCCAGCAGCGCCAGGTCCGCAGCGTCCATCTCGCCCAAGAGAGTGTGCTCAACATACGCGCGAAGCCGCTCACCAGGCTCGGCATCCTCCCCAGCCCTCTCACGCAGCTCTCGTTCCCAGTGGTCGAGGAGGTGATCGAGGACCGCAAGCGTGAGCACCTCCTTCGTTGCGAAATGGTGCACGCCTCCAGGCTTCGTCAGCCTCGCCTCACGCGCGACGGCATCAATGGTGAGCGTGTCGCCGCGGCGCAGAACATCAAGCGCGGCGTCGAGAATCTCAGATTTGGTTGTCACGAAAGTGAACTTACCATACGTATGGTAGGCAACTGTGCCCGTTCGCCGTGATAGATGTTGGCCAGAACAAGGCCCCGAGGGGACACACCAAGCTCCTACAGAGCGCTCTCACTCCAGCTGCCATCGCCAGAGTTGCGCAGTCGCCGAATACCTACCGGCTGCCAGTCATCACCTGGCGACGCGACGGCGTCTCCCGCACGATGAGCGCTCACCGCTTCGCACTCCTCCTGGCCTACGGCGACGACGATTCCTACACCGTCGGCGAGCACCGGTGCAACGAACCACTGTGCGTCCGGGTCGACGACGGGCATCTCATCCCGTCAACCCAGACGGCGAACCTGCGCTACGCCGTGGCCTGCGGTCGCGCCGGCGCCAATCGCACCACCGGAGACGGACGCACCCGCGCCCAGCGATCACTCGCCGTCCGCGCCGCAATCTGCAACGGATGGGACCCCATCGCCTACGCCGAGGCCGTCGGAAAAGTCGAAGACCGCGACCTTCCGACACTGTTCTAACTACTCCCCCGCGAACGCAGACGGGCCCCGCCAACCGGCGGGGCCCGTCGATCTTCCGCGGGCCGAGGGATGTGTCAGCGTTGGCCCGGCTGCCACACCTGCCGCGGCGCGGGGACAACGTGCACGCGTCCAGCGCGGCGAAACCGTCCACCCCAATGGCATGTGCTCGAACAGATCCGCGTCAAGTACGACGTCCTGAGCGCATGCAACCAGCTGCCTCTGAGCCACGGCGTGGAACCCACAAGGCCGACCGCGGCGCAACCGCCGCCGACCCGGCCGAGGTCCGGGAACAGCACCCGCGTAATCAAGAGCCCTAACGCTATCCGGTTACGACCTTGCACCTGAGTCGTTGCTGCGGCC
>NZ_JAPPRI010000001.1:0-56414 GCF_026672565.1 Dietzia sp. SL131 | reverse complement strand
CTGCCGTCTACCTGCGATGATTGGGTTTGTGCTGGTGGGTGCCGGGTTTGGCTGGTGCAGTGTCGACGCCGCGGATGTGATGCTTGTGCGTCGGTCCAGCGTCCCGTAGGTTTCTTGCATTAGATGCAGGTTTCCACGGGTCGGAGGTCGGCGTGGACGGTGTTCCTGGGTTCGTTCCGCGGCTGTTGCGCGACGGTGAGGTTGGCCTGTTCCGCGCCGAGGACCGCGTGTTTGAAGCAATGGTCGAGGGTTGGCGGGCGCAGATGCTGGCGCGTGGGCTGACGAGAGCGACGATCGACGGGCGCTGCGGGGTGCTGCGCCGGTTCCAGGAGTTTGCGGGGACGTTCCCGTGGTCGTGGCGACCGGTCGATCTGGATGACTACATGGCTGGGCGGCGCTCGGGTGAGAAGCCGGTGAGCTGGACGACGCTGCGTTCGGACAGCAATGCCATCGCGATGTTCTGTGCCTACGTCTCGAGCTCGAGCTACGGGTGGGGTGCGCTGTGCCAACGGGTCTTCGACGATGTTCCGGCCCAGATCGCGTTCGAGTGGAACACCCCGCGGCACACCTGCGAGGATGCTGTTCCGGCCGGGCGCCGGGCCTTTACGGCCACGGAGCTGCAGAGACTGTTTGATGACGTGGACGACCGGGTCGATCGTGAGTTCGCTGCTGGGAGTAAGCGCTGGCTGCCCCTGTTGCGGGACTCGATCGCGTTCAAGGTCTGCTACGCCTATGGGCTTCGGCGTCGCGAGGTGGCGATGTTGGACGTGCAGGATTTCGGCCCCAACCCGCATGTGCCTGCGTACGGCGACTTCGGCGCGGTGACCGTCCGGTGGGCCAAAGGCACCGCCGGGTCGGGGCCGCGACGACGAACCGTGTTGACGGTCCCGGAGTTCGACTGGGTGGTTGACCTGCTCCGATTCTGGATCACCGAGCGTGGTCGAGCGCATTTCGCTACTGCTGACCGCTCGGCGGCGCTATGGCCGAGCGAGCGCGCCGAGCGGATAAGAGTGGGTAGCTTGAGTGATGCCTTCGCCGCCGCCCGCGAGGGTGCCGGCTTGCCGAAAGAGCTCGGACTGCACTGCCTGCGACATTCCTACGTCACGCACTTGATCGAGGCCGGCTACGACCCGGCGTTCGTGCAGACTCAAGTCGGTCATGCCTATGCGTCGGTCACCGGGCTGTACACCTCGGTCGGCGACGATTTCAAACAGAAGACCATTCAGCGCATGATCGCTTCGCGGCTGGACGGCCGCGGCAGGAAGCAGGACGGAGACGCTGATGGCTGAGCAACGACGCATCGGGTATCGCTGGAATCTGCGGACGATGATGGCGCAGCGCAACCTGTGGAAGAGCACCGAACTGGTGCCGTTGTTGAGGTCTCGGGGCATCAACCTGTCCGAGAGTCAGGTCTACCGGCTGGTGACCGGCACACCAGAGCGGATCCCGGCACGCACGTTCGCCGCGCTCTGCGACATCCTCGACTGCGAACCGGGTGAGCTGTTCGAACCGTTCGTGGAGATGCGGGCAGCAGCCACCGCGCAGGCGCCGGCCCGGCCGGAAGACCTGGGGGTGGCACCCGGCCAGCCGATCGCCCGCCGGGTGAGACTCGTCCGGGGCGACAACGAGGATTGACCGGTACCGATGGCCAGGCCCCGCAAACCCGACGATCCGGACCTACGTCGCGTGTGTCCGTGTGATCGCTGCGGCTTGGGCTACCCCCTTGTGGTCACCTGGGGCCCGGAGGACCAGATCTGCGGCTACTGCTACCAGCAGGCCAAACGCACCCGCGGCACCTGCGACTGCGGCCACATCGGCGTCTTACCGGGCCGAGTCCATGGGCGCCCGGCCTGCCGGGCGTGCGCCCAGATCACCCTCAACATCGATTGCGTGCGCTGCGGCGCCGAGGACGAGATCTACCGCGCCGGCCTGTGCTGGCCATGCGCACTGAGCGAGACCGTCGACGGACTGCTGACCAACCCGGACACCGGCACCATCGCCGAGAGGCTAATCCCCCTGGCGGAGGCATTGAAATCGATGAAACGCGCCAACAGTGGAATGACCTGGATCCGCCAGCGGCACGTCACCGAATTCCTGAACCAGCTGGCCTCCCTCCCGGAGCTCACGCACGAGGCGATCGATGCGCTCCCACGCTCGCGCACCCGCGACTACGTGCGCGGGCTCCTTGTCGAGCACGGTGTCCTGCCCCGACGCGACGAGCTGCTTGTCCGCTACCAAGACTGGGCGGACACAGCACTGGAGAGGCTGACCGAGGACACCCACCGGGCCGTCATTGACCGCTATGTCCACTGGCACCATCTGCGGCGCATGAACCAGATGAACCCCGTCCCCCACGGCACCTTCCTGCGCAGCAAGCAGACCGTCACCGTCGCGATCAACTTCCTCAACTGGCTCGGCGAGCGCGACATCACGCTCGCCGACGTCGGCCAGGGCGAGGTCGACGCCTGGATCGCCGGCGGGCCAACCACGCGACTGCTCATCGACCGGTTCCTCGGCTGGGCCATGGACACCAAAAACGCCCCACCAGGGCTCACCGTGCCCCGCCATCGCCGCGGTAACAGCACCAAACTCAGCGCCACCGAGCAAGGCGCCGCCCTAGATCGAATAGTGGACGGCGACACCCTGACCACACGCGACAAAGCCGCGGCGATTCTAGTCCTAGTCTTCGGCCAACAGATCCAGGATATTGCCGCCCTGACCTGGGACGACATCACCGTGACCGAAGATCTGACGACCATTACGCTCGGCAGCGGCCCGATCGCGTTGCCCACCCCGCTCGACGGGCCGTGGCGTGAACTCCTGGCCAACCCCGGCCACGACCAGACCGCCGCTCACCCGAGAAGCAACTGGGTCTTCAGAGGGCATTCCCCCGGCCGGCACATCGACCCGATGCACCTACGCCTCCGGCTACGAGACCACCTCGTCAGCGCCCGCGCCGCCCGGCTCGGCACACTGCATGAACTCAGCAAAACCGCCCCGGCCGCCATCATCGCCGACGTCCTGGGCTATCACCCATCGACCATTGAGCGCCACGCCGTTGACGCGGCAGGTACGTACGCCGAATACATCGCCGCCGTACGTGAGCACTGCCAGAGGTGATTCTCCGAAAATCACCGAGCAATCGGTAACAGCGGAAACAGGTAACACGAAACAATTCCTGTTACCGGCGTGGAGAGTGCCACAGAGTAATTCGCCGCTCGAGAAACCGCGATCAGACCGCCTACTCCCGACTTACGAACACCCGTTCCTGCCAGCAACATCATGGCTGGTCGGGCCCTGTTTTGGGGCCACGGTGTGCTCCAACGTTGTTTACGAGTGGTCTTGGTCGTTCTCGGTGATTTGGGCCAGGGCTGCGGTGAGGTCGTCTTCGCTGGGTAGTGCCTGTTGCTCTGCGGCGGGTAGGGCCTCATAGCTGAAGGTCGAGACGGCCAGGGGTGCGTCGGCTTGGTTCAGTGCGTAGCGGACGACGCGGTCGTTGCGGCTGCCGCAGATCAGGATCCCGACGGTTGGGGCATGTGCGGTTCGGCGCAGGCGGTCCTCGACGAGGGCGACGTAGAACTGCAGCTGTCCGGCGTGTTCGGGCTTGAATTTGCCGGTCTTGAGCTCGATGACGACGTACCGTAGTTGCTCGACGTGGAAGAACAGCAGGTCAGCGTAGAAATCTTCGCCACCGACGTCGAAATGGACTTGCCTTCCCACGAAGGCGAATCCCGGGCCGAGCTCTCGCAGCGTATCGACGATCCGGTCGGTCAGGGACTCCTCGAGCTCGCGTTCGGCGACCTCGCCGGACAGGTCCAGGAAATCAAGAATTAGCGGGTCCTTGGCGATCTGTTGGGCGAGCTCGGAATCTTGCGCAACAAGCTGTTGCGCGAAGTTTGAGGGGGCCGCCCCGGTGCGTTCGAGGGCGCTGCTGGCGATCATGTTGGTGAGCACGTTGCGCGACCAGCCGTGCTCGACGGCCGCGGCTGCGTACTTGTCCCGATCTTCCTGGGTGCTGAGCTTGTCCAGTAGGACGGTCACGTGTCCCCAGGGCAGATGCGCAACGGGCTGTTGCGCGATTGGTCCGGTGGGCCAGGCGCCGGCGAAGGTCGCCATGTACTGCAGGTTCCGGGCGGAAAAGCCCTTCATCTGGGGGAACTCGGCCCGAAGATCTTCGGCGAGCCTGCGAATTACACCGCTGCCCCACCCGTGTCGGTTACTTTCCTCGCGCACTGCCTGTCCGATGGACCAGTACAACTCGATCAGTTGGGTGTTGACCCTTCGCTGCGCCGTGATCCGTGCGCTTTTGACCCTGTTCTTCAGGTCCTCGATAAGGCGCCCGTAGTTGGTTGGCAGGTCCAGGTCCCGGGTGTTCACCCGTCCATCCTGACAGGTTCGCCCCTGCGAACCTGCACGCCGTACGGCAATACACTGCAGCCTCACCTGGCTCGCAATTGGCGTCCTGTTGGGCGCTCGTCAAACGAGACACGGCGATGGAGGCTTCACGTGTTGTTGAGGTAGATCTCTCGGACCCGTGTTGGTGTGATCTCGCACCGCTGCCCGAGAGTGGCGGCGGTTACGCCTCGGTCGATTGCCCCCATGATTTGGCGGTCTCGGTTCGCGTTGACGTTGAAAGGGGGTGGCCCGGGCGCAGTGACCGGGCCACCCCTTTTCAGCCTCCGCCGGCTGGAAGGGCCTTCACCGTCTCACTCAGGGCCACCCCGAGGCCGGCGCCGATGAGACCGGCACCGATGGCACCTCCGGCCACCATGGGCAGGATCGCCGACGAGGCCAGTACGGCGACTGCGGGCAGTCCCAGGCCTGTCACGCCGGACGCGATGCCGACGAACTGCCCCGGCCGGCCAATGTGGTGTCCGCGAGCGGCGAGTACTGCGACCATCACGGTCACCGCGATCGCACCGAACGCGCTCACGCTAAGCGTGAGCGCGAGCATTGTTGGATCCACAATCTTCTCCGTTTCAGTCGTTGGTACGTGGAATTGTCCACCCGGCTCATGCCGCCGCCGATTTGCTCGACGCCGGACGCCTGGCGCCTTAGCAGCGGTCAGCGCTCGATCCTCGACATGGGCGCGGGCGTGAACTAGTGTCGGTAACGCAGGAAACAAAACACGTTCCCAATTACCTGTTACCGGGTGCTGAAGCTGAAGGGGTTGTCATGTCGTCGTCGGAGAAGATCGCTCACGCCTATGGGGTGATCGTCGCGCGGGGGGACAAGGTCACCGTGCGGGCGGTGCAGAAACAGGCGGGGGTGCGTATCGGCGAGGTGGCGGCGTGGATGCGGGAGCACGCCGCGGGCGCAGCCGGCGACGTCCCGGAGGCCCCGGACTTGTCGGAGCCGATGTCGGCGATGGTGGCCTCGGTGTGGGCGGCGGCGTGGAAGCGTGCCGCCGAGCAGGCAGACGAGGCCACCGCGGTGGCGCTCGATGCTGCCCGTGCCGGCGAGGCCGACGCCCTCGCCGCGGCGGAGTCCGCCACGGTGCAGCGAGCAGAGGCGGACGCAGCCAGGCAGGAGGCGGTCCGGGACGCCGAGCAGTTGCGCGCCGAGCTGGCACAGGTTCGTCAGCAGCTCGATGAGAGCCAGCGTGAGGCAGAGCAGGCGCGCGTACAGGCCGACGAGGCCGACCGCGGGCGTGTGCGGGCGGAGGCCACCTCGGACACCTTGCGCGAACTCCTGGACGCCTTCCGTTCCTCCCGGCAGGCCGACGATGAGAAGTAGCGCGCCGCACCGGGGTGGCCCGGAAGTGTCGGACCGGACGAGCACACTGTCGGAACCAGACAAGCAATGACACAGCGGCTCGGACCTCCGCCAGGACAGTTCGGTACGTGACAGCCGGAACTCCAACACGGGAGGACGCCATGTGGGATCTACAGACCGCGATACAGGCTGTGGCGGTGGTCGCGGTGGCATCGCTTCTGGTGCCGCCGTTGGCGCGCGGTATCGGGGGAATCTGCGCTGTGATCGGTTTCTGCGGTGTGGTGCAGTCGAGCTCCTGGGCGCCGACGGTGATGGCGTTGGGTCTGGTGGCGTGGCTGGTTGGGCACTGGTCGTTCGCGGTACGCAACGATGTGCACTACCGGTCGCCTCTCGCGCTGCTGGTGATTGACTCCACGCCGCTGCGATGGACAATTCCGCGCTATTGGCAGTTGCGCCGCGCCCGGCGCCTGGCACAAGCCCGCTGACACTTCCCCACCCGACCGATACGACTATGACCCCACCGATTGGTGGGGTCATTGCTATTGGTGTGTGGTGCCCGAGTCTAGAACAGTGGGGGCTCGCCCAGTGGTGCGGTGTTGCCGCTGGCGCGGGCGTAGGCACCCGAGTCCCAGCCGCCGGCGACAGCCTCGCGGACGGCCAGCGAGCGAGCATGCCGGTCGTGCCGCTGGGTGGCGTTGCGGATGATGCCGGTGCGTCCGCAGGCAACCGCGTAGAGCAGGTTCGCCGACTGGGTTGAGGCGATGAGGTGACCCGGGTCCACGCGCACACACAAGGGTTCGTTGCAGCGGTGTTCACCGATCGCTCCGTCGGTCAGCTCGCCGGCAACCAGGAGCGCGAAACGGTGCGCGTACTCGGTTCTGCTGACGCCGCCTCGTCGCCAGCTAATCCTTCCGTACCCGTCGGAGATGGCGCCGGTCCAGATGTGGCACCCGTTGCCCGGTGCGCGCACGACGCGGGAGTCAAACGCTGCGATCGCTGACTCAGTTGGAGGCAGCGTCGAGTCATACGGCCGGGACCGTTGCGCGGCAGACCGGGGCCGGGGACCGGCGTCCATTCCCGGGAGTGGGATGTCCTCGAACCACCCGCCGGAAGCTGGTTCAGTGTTGCTGGTCACCGTTGGTGCCCGCAGGGGTCTGGTCTGCCGCCGGAGTCTCCCCGCGGTCCGCGTCTTCGGCCGCGCCCTCGAGGGCGGTGTCCGTCTCCTTGGCGCTGCGGATTGCGGCACCGACCTCGCGGGCGGACAGTCCGGTCATCTCCGCCAGTTCGGCTTGAGCCACACCCAAGTCCCGGAGCTCGATCAACGCGTCACCGAGGGCGATATGCGCGTCGTTGCGGGCGTCGATCGCGGAGAACACCGCCACGAGCTTGGACTCGCGCTGGCGCGCACGCTCGAGCTCGTCGGCCATTGCTTGACGGGCGCGGGCCCGCGCGGTCTGGGAACGCGAATCAGTCTTCGTAGCAGCCATAGCTCAAACCCTAGAGCACCACTGCGACATCAGCGAGCACCAACCACTCCCCCATCCGACCACCGCTTCACGATTCCCGGCCCCTGTAGAACCGCCACCGCCGTGCCCACATCCAGCACTCACTACCGCTCGCTTAAACAGCCTTACACAGTAGGCACTATTAGTGAGATTGGGAAGGCACTGGTCACGGCGTCGCGCGACGCGACGCGTAGACGCCGCCTTTCAACACGCCTACGCTGGAGCACATGATGACCCTCCGAGCGGTACATGCAGGTACTGGATACCAGTACCTGCTGCGCTCGGTGGCCACCAACGACGCCGACCCCGAGGGCAAGTCCTTGTCGGACTACTACGCGGCGAAAGGCACCCCGCCTGGGCGCTGGATCGGCTCCGGCCTCACCGGTCTGAACTCTGAGGCAACCACGTCCGGGGCCACCGTCACGGAATCGCAGATGGCTGCGCTCTACGGCGAAGGTTTGCACCCGGACACCGACGAGAAGATGCTCGCCGGAACATCACTGTCTGACTGCAAACTCGGACGATCCTTCCCGGTCTTCACCGGAACCTCCGAGGTTCTGGCCGCACTATCTGCTGCCGAGAAGCAGTTCCTGTCAACCGAGAAAAGGCGACCCACTGTGCAGGAGCGGGCGCAGCTGGCCGAGCAGATAGGTCGCCCGTTCTACACCGAGAAGTTCGGCTACGAACACGCCTCCGGCAAAGACATCGTTGCCTGGATCAACCGCGAACGCGACCAGGTAAAGCAAGCAGTCGCCGGGTTCGACTTCACCTTCTCTCCGGTGAAAAGTGTCAGCGTTCTGTGGGCACTGGCAGACGAACAGACGTCCGCGAGAGTGGCGGCACTGCACCACGAAGCCGTGGCCGAGGCACTGTCCTGGGCAGAGGACAACGCCATCTACACCCGCGTCGGTGTCAAAGGAATCCAGCAGGTCAAAACCCGGGGACTCATCGCCTCGGAGTTCACCCATTTTGATACCCGAGGAGGCGACCCGGACCTGCACTCCCACGTCCTGGTCGCCAACAAAGTGCAAGGCCCCGACGGACGATGGTTGAGCCTGGATTCACGGGCAATCCACCAGATGCACCAAGCGATCTCGGCCCGCTACGATGCGATCCTGCACGACAAGCTCACCCGCCAGATGGGTGTCGAGTTCGAGGCCCACTACCCACACCGGGATAAGGCTCCGATCTGGGAAATTGCCGGGATTGACCGCCGACTCATCGACGCATTCTCATCCCGCCGCACCCTCGCCAGACCTGTTTACGACCGCCTAGTTGCCGAGTTTGTCGACACCCACGGGCGCCAACCTTCGCAACGTGCTGCCTACGCTCTGTGGCAGAAGGCGATCCTGGACACTCGTGACGCCAAGAAGCCCGCGCAGTCCCTTGACGAACTCCGCAACGCGTGGCGACAGGCCGCTCAAGAGCGCGTGGGAGCCGAAGCAGTCGAGGCCATCACCGAGCGCGTGACCGCCTCCGATACCGAAACAGAGCGACCGGTATTTGACGTCCAGAAGCACACCCAGCTGGTGGCTCGGCAGGCCATCTCACGGGTGACCCAGATGCGTGCACAGTTCCGCGCCTCACACGTGGACACCGCCGTATCCACCGCACTCAAGGGCTACCGCTTTACCACCGACGAGGAGCTGAATCGAGCCCACGCCGCTGTGCTGGAGTACGCCATGGAAAGCATTGCGGTGCCCCTGACACCACCGGAACCACTGACTCTGCCGGCGCAGTTGATGACTGAGCAAGACAGGGGAACTGACCGGCACGCCAACAGCGAAAAGTTCACCACCGACGCCGTCCTCGACGCCGAAACCGCTGTCCTTGACGCTGCCCAAACCCCGGTCGCAGTGTTCGCCACCGACGCCGCACTTGATGCTGCCGAGCAGGCCCACCACGCGGCCACCGGGTGGAGCCTGAACCCCGGCCAGCACGCTCTGGCACAGCACCTGCTCACCGTCGGAACACTCGTGGCCGCAGGGGTCGGGCCGGCCGGCACCGGCAAGACCGCCTCGATGAAGATCGTGGCCGATACCTGGCAAGAAACAGGACGGAAGGCGATCGGGCTGGCTCCCTCTGCCGCCGCCGCCAGCGTGCTGTCAGAAGACATCCACGCCCCCGCCCACACCATCGACTCACTGACCTTCACCTGGCGAGGACTCCACCCCAACCAGCCCGGACAAACCCTGTCGGCACTGCCGGTACAGATCAACCCCGGCGACATGCTCCTGGTCGATGAAGCCGGAATGGCCAGCACCGAGAACCTCGCCGCACTGACCGAGATCGCCGCCGAATCCGGGGCAGTCGTGCGACTGATCGGCGACCCGTACCAGCTGTCCGCGGTCAACTCCGGCGGCATCTTCGCGGAAGTGTGCCGCACCCCCGGCACCGTAGAGCTCGACCAGGTCATGCGCATGGGAGCAGACACCCAGCAAGCAGAAGCAACACTGGGGCTTCGTGTCGGCGACACCGATGCCCTCGAGCTATACCAAGGCCGCGACTGGATCAGTGGTGGACACCGAGAGTCCATGCTCACCGACGCCGTGCAGGCCTACCTCGCCGACCGCGACGCCGGCCGCAAGTCACTGATCATCGCCTCCCGCAACGACGACGTCGACACCCTCAACGAAGTCATCCGCGCACAACGCATCGCAGAAGGCCTCGTCGACGACACCCGCACCACCACCGTCTCCCGCTCAGACACCGTCGGCGTCGGAGACACCGTCATCGCCCGCAAGAACTCGAAGCTCTACACCACAGACAGCAAATACCTCGGGCGGGTCATCAACGGCCAACTCTTCACCGTCACCGACCTCGCCGACGACGGCACACTCGCCGTACGCGACATCAACACCGGCCAGGACATGCTCATCCCCGCCGACTACGCCGGAACCAACATGCACCTGGGCTACGCGGCCACCATCCACCGCGCCCAAGGCTCCACCGTGGATACCACCCACGCCGTCATCGACACTTCCGTCGATCGGGCCGGCCTGTACGTCGCCATGACCCGAGGCAAGAAAGAAAACCGCGTCTACACGGTCTGCGAACCCGACCTCGACCTCTCCGCCGAAGACGGACACATGCACTCCGCCGGCGACTCCGCAGCGCCCACCGCCACCGAGGTTCTGCACACCGTTCTGGCCCGCGACACCCGCCAGATTTCAGCAATCCAGACCCTGCGCACCGAGTACACCGAAGCCACCGACCCCGAGCGTGTCGAAGCGCTCTACCGCCACGGCGCCGAGCTGGCCGCCAAGGCCTTCACCGCCCAGACCCTGCCCGACTACCTCGACGCCTTGCCCCGCGCTTACGCCCCCGGCCCCGAGCTCCAGGAGGAGCTCGGCCACGCTTGGACCGAGGCCGTTCTTGCCGGTCTCGATCCCCGCGAGGTGTGGGTCGAAGCCACTGACAATCTTGACACCGCGAAATCGCCCGCAGCAGTCATTGCCCACCGGCTCCGTCACCAGGCCCGCGAGGCCGACAACGCCGACGCACTCCCCTACCCCGCCCCCAGCATCCTCGGCACCGACACCGAACTGACCGCCTGGCTCTCTGATGCACGAGCGGCGCTGACCGAACCGGAGGAGGCGGGCAGCATCTTCGTTCAGTCCTACCTCGAGGCCCTCGACGCCGAAGAAGACACCAACCCCTATGCAGACACAACGGGACCATCGTGGAACTGGAGTCCCAGCGTCGACTCCTCCCCCGACCTGTGGTGAACAGCTCGTTCTCTGGCGCCGGCAGCCTTAGGCGGCGGTTGCGGACCATTGGTGAGGCGCGAGGAGCATCTCCGGCGAGGGAAGCTCTGCCCGAGCTGCCGCTACCAGTTCCCACCAACTCGCCGGATCGGACTCTCGCAGCCGGTCTTGAGCAGCCATTGCCGCGCCCCACGTGGTGGCCTGGACCGGTGGGCCGGTGCAGGTGGCACCGTAGGCCAGCGCGATATCAACCGGGTGGACCTGCTCGGCCTCTGCCGGGCTGGGAAAGGTGCCCCATTCGGCCAGCGCATCGGATCGCGTCGGCTGGTAGCGGGTGGTGAACCACCACACGAACACCGCCGACTGCAGCCGGTACAAGCGCACCCGGTCCGCGTGCGCCCCCGTCACCCCCGCCAGGTCCGCAGCCCGGGCCAATCGGGAACGGCCCTGATAGGCGCGCCCCGCAGAGTTGCACAGGCCCACGGCCTGCAAGGCCCGCAGTTTGCTGCGCACCGTGGCCGCGCACACTCCAGCACGGGCAGCGAGCTCCCCGACCGACATAGGCCCTCGGGCCAGCAGCTGCCACACCCGCAACCCGAGCACTCCGAGTGAGCGGGCGTGCCAGATGTCTGCGCGAGCACGCGCCAACTCCGCATGTAGTCCCTTCTCCAGCGCGGGGGAAAAAACTGCACCACTTCTTCGTTCCCCGCCCCCGGGTGTTGCGATCCGCCAGATGGCCGCCCAGGGGCCCGCTGCTCGCTGTGCCCTGGTAATCCAGCCCTGCCGCAGCAGCACTTTCACGCGGTCGTTCACGACGTCTCTGGTCAGGCCTGCTGCGGTGGCCCAGTCGCGCTCAGCCAGCTGCACCGTCTCTGCGGCGGCTGCCAGGGTTCGGGCTGCCAGTCCCAGGAGCACCAGGCGGTCCTGGGACCCGGTTTTCCCGGTCCATCTGGCTGGCTGGGAGTTCATGCGGGCCAGCAGGTCGGCGACAGTGTCTTCGGCAGCTCGGCGGGCAGGTGACGGTGTGGTGGTGCTGCGGCGGGTGGTGTAGTTGGCTGCGGTGACGGCTTTGGCCCACTGGCGTGCCAACTCGGCGTGCGGGTCGAACCTGGGCGTACGCTCCGCTGCCCCTGTGCGGTGTGTGCGGACGGTTTCCAGGCCTGGCCAGCGGTCGGTGAACGCAGCCTGGTGCAGGTCGTCGTAGCGCATCCTGGCGTGGGCGCAGGCCAACAAGATCGACCACCCGATCGCCGAGGCATCTGAGTGAGCAGTGATCTGGGTGCGGGCCAGGGCCCGAGTTTGCGCGGACACTGGGCGTCTGGGACCAGCCAGATATGGGTGTCCCTGCACATCGGTGTGGACCGGGATCGGTGCGGCGCCTACGTCTGTGGTGGCGGTTGCGGTTGAACCGGCGTGTTGGGGATGTGTCAGCTGCGTGGCTGCTGTGCGCAGGGCGCGCAGAGACACCGGGCGAATATGCGGGCTTGTCAAAGGCACCGATGCGCCGCCGACGCGGTGGGGTGCGCCCGGGGCGCGAACACAACCCGTACGCGGGTTAGCCAGCGGACCCCGATCCAGCGAGGGCCACGCCGCGGCGAAGGCCTCAACGATCGGCGCCAGACGGTTCGGGGAGACGGCGGTACTAAGCCGGATCCACACGTGGTATCCCCCACCAGGCCCGGACGAGCACACCAGGTGCTCGATACCTGCGGCAGTCAAGACGGTTGTACACGCTGTGAGGTCTTGGTCCGCGGTTGAGCCGGCATGGTGGGCGTCAAAATCCAGGGCAAGCAACCGGAACCTGCCCGATTCATCAGTCAAATGAAGCGCAAACGGTGTCCCCTCCCCCGGTTTGCCGTCGGTGAGGCGTCGCGTGGCGGCGAACGAGTGCGTCTTGCGCGAGTCAACACGCACATACGGGCGCGGACTCCACGTGCACACCACCGAGTCCCACCACCAGGTGCAATCTCGGGATTTGACGTTGTCGCGGTCAGTGCAAGACACGCCCAACGGATCGACTGGACCAACCGATGGGTATGACTTACTCTGAGAGGTGCCTGGAAGCACAGCTCTCCTAATTGGTGGGCAACCCCGAGTTTGAGCGGTAACTCGAACTCTTGACTTTCGATCCCGGTCCACTGGCAGGTGGGCCGGGATCAGTCATTTCAGGGTTGCGGGATGTTCAACTACTGGCCGGCACGACCCGACCGCCGCTTCACGCTGAAATTGCCTCCTCATCTGCAGGTGGAAGTACGGCCTCGGGCAGGCCGAGGTTGATTGCGGCGAGGTCGGCCAAGTACTGAGACATCGAGACGCCTCTAGATCTAGCTTCCACTCGAAGTGCTTCGTACACCTCGGGAGCCATACGGACGGGCACCCGCATGCGCTCGCCGAATGACGGTCGCCCGGGGCCCCGCTGCTTCGTCGCCATGGGAGGGAAACTTCCACACTTGGCGCCACAAATCCTAACGACACGCCAAGGTGAGATGGAGTTTCTGGCGCCGTCTATGACGTCGTCGGCTTCCAGTAATGGACCCCCACTGTGCGGTATCAACCAGTAGCGGTATGTACCACAACACCTGTACTGGTACAGCGGTATTTATGGATGAGTGGCGTGTCGTGCAGGCTTCTGTACTGCGAGGTTGGTATCAAGGTGTTGACCACAATCAGTACAGCGGTATAACGGTATTCACAGATCGAGGTGTAGTGGGTTTTGAAGATTGCGGTAGTGAACACCAAGGGCGGCGTCGGCAAGACGACTACCGCCATCTACCTAGCGACAGTGGCGAGCGAGCAAGGGAAGTCGACCGAGTTGCTAGATGCAGATCCTCAGGGTTCGGCAACTAGCTGGGCCGAGCTAGCGGCCGAGGGGGGTCAGCCTCTGCCGTTCCAGGTCTCGCCTGCCAACAAGATCACGCTTTCGCGCGGATCGAGTTGTGATCTCACAGTGATCGACACGCCTCCCGGTGCAGCTGACATCATCCAAGCCGCGATCGATGCGGCTGATGTTGTCGTCGTCCCGACTGCGCCGTCTGGGTTGGACCTCCAGCGTGTCTGGCCAACGTTGGAGGCTGCTGCACACAAGCCAGCTGGCGTTCTTCTCACAAGTGTTGAGCTCGGCACCAAGCTGCTTGAGCTCACAAAGGAGGCCCTTGAATCGGAAGGGGTTTTCGTGTTCGAGAACGTGATTGGGAAGCGCCAGGCTATACGTCAGTCATTTGGGACATGTCCAGCAAGCTTCTTTGGCTATCGAGACCTGATGGAAGAGATTGTTGAGGTGACTAGGTGAAGGGCAAATCAGAGCCGGTGAGTCGTAGTCTGCGCCCACGGGCGGCAGCTCCTATTCGCCCGGTGTCGGAGACGTTCTCTGCTTCTGAAGCCGCACGTCCGACCAGTCCTCGCCGCACGAAGACATCGCTAGCGCTTGACGTTGAGGTGTACCGGAGGGCGAAAATAGCGGCCATTCAGCAGGGGGAGACCGTGTCTGAGTTCATTGAGGCGGCTATCCGGAGCGCGCTTCCAGATTGACTCCAGTAGGCGGTATGTACCCTTATCATCCTCTACCGATAAAGGTATATACCGCTTGCGGTATCGTCTGTCGAAACGACACCCTTAGTCTCTGCACACGTCCCAGTGGGACTGATGTGGGCTGCAGCCTCCAGCCGTGTCTGAGCGGCGACCTGACGCCGTGGGGGATCGTGTTGCCGGAACGCGTTTTATCGGCGCATGCTCCCCACGTGCAGGTGTCGGGTTATGCGCTGGCCAGTCGCTGGGCGGCCCATTGGTTGAGGGAGACGTGGTTCTCTGCGGCCTCCATCACCAGTCGGCGGTGGACTTCTGCTGAGGTGCGGACGTAGATGGTGCCGCTGTAGGAGCGTTCGGCGAAGGGCTGCGGCACGCTCTCGCCTGCGGCGGTGAGGTCGTCCACGACGCCGGCCACGACCTCCACCAGTCCCTGGAGGGCGTCTGTTTGATCCTGCTCGAGGTAGGACAGCGACGGAAACTCCAGCACGGTGGCGACGTACTCGTTGTCGTCGGGGGACCACTGGACTCGGTACGAGTAGCGACGGACATCGATTTCGCTCATGACTGCTCCTCCATCTTTTTGATCGCTGCGAGTACTTGTTTGACCTGGTAGGGCTTGGCCTGACCGTTCTTGCCCCGTTGGATGTTCACCCGGGGATCGCCCGGCCAGGGCATTTTGAACACCGCATGGCTGGTGCCCTGCTGACGAGGCTCACCGAAGACCCGCAGGCACAGTGTGTGCAGGTCGTTGTAGGACACCGACTTCGGGTTGCGCTCGATGGCTGCCCGGAGCTTATCGGCCTTCGTCACCACCTCATGCTAGCGCATGAGCTAGCATGAGACCATAGTTGGCACAGCGCTTGTAGTCGCTAATTGGCGAGTGAGGCGCGAATCTGAGCAGAAAATCGGCACGGTCAGTCTGGCGGATAGGGTTGGGTCGACGGTTCACGTCACGCTTCTGGCCTGCGAGTTTGACGGAATCCCACATTATCGGCACATATTTATCGGGAGTGTCATCAGCTGCGATTACTGCCGGCTACCTGCGATAACGTGCTTTGTGCTGGTGGGCGCCCCGGAGAGCCCGGACGGCGAGGGTGGTGCTGTGGAGGGTGATGCGTGCGGGTTGCTGCAGCGTGCCGCAGGTCCCTTGCATTAGATGCAGGTTTCCACGGGTTGGGGGTCGTCGTGGACAGTGTTCCGGGCTTCGTTCCGCGGGCGTGCTGGTCACGACATCGGCCGGGACCAGGTCGCCCGGCTGATGCGGGCTGGCGGGATCGAGGGCGTCCGGCGCAGCAAGCGAGTGCGCACCACACAACCCGACCCGGGGATGCCGCGCCGCCCTGACCTCGTGCGTCGCGACTTCACTGCCACCGCGCCGAACCAGTTGTGGGTCACCGACCTGACATTCGTCCCGACCTGGACTGGCGTCGCCTACGTCTGCTTCATCATCGACGCCTTCTCACGAACGATCGTCGGGTGGCGGGTCGCCTCGCACATGCGCACCACGATGGTCCTCGACGCGATCGAGATGGCCCGCTGGTCACGCGGCACCCAGCTGACCGGCCTGCGGTGTCACGGCGATGCCGGGTCGCGGTTCACGTCGATTCGCTACGGCGAACGCCTCGCCGAAATCGGAGCAACTCCCTCGATCGGCACCATCGCAGATTCCTACGATTAATGCGCTCGCTGAGACGGTCAATGGCTACTACAAGGCCGAACTCATCCGCGGCCCTGCCCGCGAGGGACGGCCGTGGAAGACCGTCGAGGACATCGAGCTGGCCACCTTGAGCTGGGTCCACTGGCACAACAACGACCGCCTGCACGGCTATCTTAATGACGTGCCGCCAGCAGAGTTCGAGGAGACGTTCTACGCTACGAAACGGGCCGACCAGACCCTGGTCGGAATCCAATAGCCGAGCCTCCATCAGACCCAGTGCGATTCAGTCGGCACCGGCGTGAGCGCGTTGCCAGATCGCCATGTTCAACGCGTCCGGTGCCAAGTCGGTTTCCCGGATCTTCGAGACCTGCCACCCGACGACGCGGGCCGTAGAGCGTTCGTGGCCGAGTCAACGGTGCGCCCGCGTGCGGGGGCACACACCAGTGTTTCTACGGTATGTAGAATTTAGACGGCTGAGGCGGGAATCGTCTGCGGTGAACCTGCCGGTGAGGACGTGTGTGGATGATGATGCGCAGGTCGACGGCGCGGCCCGCCGAGGGAATCGACCCCTGGGTGCTCGAGGCCGAGCGGACTGTGAAGCGGACTTCCGCACGCCCGGACCTCGGGCCCGCGCCGAGTTCCGCCCTCGTGGCGCTGGGACTACTGGCTGCCCTCCGGGCACTGGGGCTAGTGCTGGTGGCGGAGGCTGTGGCGCGAGGCATCGCGGGACTGGCGGCCGGCACCCTGCCCGCCGGGTCGGTGCGGGCGATCCTGATACTCGGTCTGGGCGGTGCGCTGCTGCGGGCCGCTGCCGAATGGGCGACCGAGACGAGTGCCCGCAGGGTAGCCACCGCCGTCAAGCACGGCCTGCGGGGCAGGCTGTGGCGCCGGACGGTGCGAGCGCACGACCCCCGGGGCGGGACCGCGGTGCTCGCCACAGATGGGTTGGACGATCTGGACCAGTATTACGTGCAGTCCGTGCCTGCCATTATCGCGGCGATCGTGGTGCCCCCGCTTCTCCTGGCCCGTGTCCTCGCCGCCGACTGGGTCAGTGCCCTGGTGATCGTGGTGACGATCCCACTGGTGCCACTGTTCATGGTCCTGATCGGCCGGCACACCGGTCAACGCACGGACGCGGCGTTGAGTGCGCTGACCAGGCTGTCCGACCATCTGGTCGAACTGGCTCGTGGGCTGCCCGTTCTGGTCGGGCTCGGCCGCGTCGAGGAGCAGACGGACTCACTTGACGCCATCCAGCGGAACTACGGCCGTCGCACTCGGGAGACGCTGAGATGGGCGTTCCTGTCCGCCCTGGCGCTCGAGCTCATCGCGACGCTCTCCGTGGCGGTGGTAGCGGTCTTCTTAGGCCTCCGTTTGCTCAACGGGACGATGGACCTGCAACCCGCACTGCTCGCATTGCTGCTCGCACCGGAGTGCTTTACGGTCCTTCGCCGGGTGGGGGTGGCGTTCCACGCTTCACAGGACGGCCTCGCCTCACTGCATCGTGTGCGCGAACATCTCGAAACATCGCCTGAGGCCGACCTGCGGAACGCTGACGGCGCTACGATCCGCGTGGCTGAGCTCGAAATCCGATACTCCGGTCGTGGGGCCGCGGCATTGACTGGCCTCGATGCAGAGCTGAGCGGCATCGTCGCCGTTACCGGGGCCAGCGGAGCCGGTAAGTCCACGTTCCTCTCGGCTCTGGTCGGGGCGCTGCCGGACGATGCGACAGTGCGCGGGCGAGTCATGGGAATCGAAGCGGACCTCGTGGGGTGGTCACCCCAGTCGCCGCGGGTGTTCGGTGCCACCCCGCGGGAGGAACTCGAGTTGTACGGCGCGGATCCCGCGGCCGCGCTCGCCGAGGTCGGACTATCCCGGGTCGACGAGTCCGCTGCCGCCGAACTAAGCCCGGGGGAACTCCGGCGCCTGTCTGTGGCGCGTGCACTGGCCCGCGTGGACGCCGGCGCCCGCCTGCTCGTGCTCGACGAGCCGACCGCCCACCTCGACCACCATGCCGCTGAGCTGGTCCGGGGCGCGATCCTGCGCCGAGCCGAGCGTGCCACCATCGTGCTTGCGAGCCACGAACCGAAGACACTCGACCTCGCCACGAGCACCGTCCGGATCTGTGGCCCGACCAGCCGTGCAGGCGGCGACGCATCTGCGCTCCCCATGGCCCGGCACCCCGAGTTCCAGGACCCCGAGGCCGTCCCGGGCAGTGATCTCGGCGTCTCGCGGATCCCCGCTGCGGACGGCAATGCCGACCCGGGCCGCCACGAGCGGAGCCCGGAACAGGGAGTCCGGGAGGGGGCGGGCGATCCGATGTCTAGCGGGGTAGGCGGCACCGGGCGTCTGTCGCTCGGTGCGCTGATCGGTGCCCACGGCGGGCTCTGGGCGGGGGCGGTAGGACTCTCGGTGCTCGCCACCTCCCTGGGCTTGGCTCTCACGGCGCTTTCGGGATGGTTGATCGTCCGATCGAGCGTCGAGGAATACATCATGTATCTCCTGGTGGCGATCGTCGGAGTCCGAGCGTTCGGGATCGGACGCTCGGTGGCCACATACGCTGAGCAGTTGCTCACCCACCACGCCGCCTTCCGGACCATCGACGATCTCCGACTGCGGCTCTGGCGGGCGATCGCAGCACGAGGTACCGGGTCCCGGCGACTGCTCGAAGGTGGGGCGCCGCTGGACTACCTCGTGACCCAGGCCGATGAACTGCGGGATCAACTCCCCCGGGTCGTTACGCCCCTGATCTCCGGAGTGGCCGTACTGCTGGGGGCCACGCTCACCACCTGGTTGGTCACTCCTGAGTTCACCGTGCTGGTGGGGGCGGGCTTGGTCACGACCATGGCACTCGGAGCGGGCCTGGTGGCAACGGTCGAACGTGGGGGTGACGTAGCCAGGGTCGCGGGTCGGTCTCGTCTGGTGCGGGGATCGGCGTCATTGAGTGCAGCGGCTGCGGACCTGCGCGGTAACGGGGTGGCAGCGGCGGCGGTCGCCCGACTCGACGAGATAAACCGGAAGCAGTCCGCCGACGAACGGCGCGCGACCCGCGGCGCCGGGCTCGGCACGGCGGCGGTGACAGCAGGCACGGGCATCCTGGCGGTGCTCGTGGCAGTGACCGATCCGGCGGTGGACGCGGAACGAGCCAGTGTGATTGCTCTACTGTGCCTGGCGCTGGGCGAGCCTCTCGCCGCGTGGGTCGCGGCAGTGCACCGTGTGCCGTCCGTGCGCTCACTGCTGCACAGCCTCGGCTCCGTACTGGGACCCTTCCCGCAGGCCACGTGGGGCGTTGGTGCGCCGAACGGGCCCGTAAATTCGGTGACGCTGGAGCAAGTGAGTGTTCGGTATCCGCACTCTGCGCGCCCGGCCGTGGCGGGTGTGGATGCTGTTGCGCGCACGGGGCGCTGGTTGTTCCTCGACGGGCCGTCCGGATCGGGAAAGTCCACACTCCTGTCCGCCGTGATGGGGGCACTGCCCCTCAGCGGCGGAACGATCCGGGCCGACACCTCTCCGATCACGACGTTCGCCGAAAAGGCATGGCGATCCCGTGTGGCCTGGTGTCCACAGGACGCCTATGTCTTCGACTCCACCCTGCGCGGCAATCTTCTCCTGTCCAGGCCGTCCGCGCAGGCCCCCGACGACGCCGCGATGCGACGGGTCCTCGAGCAGGTCGGCCTGACCCCGCTGCTCGACGCGCTCCCGGACGGTCTGGGCACCCGGGTCGGAGCCGGTGGTCGGGCGTTGTCGGGAGGGGAGCGTCAACGGTTGGCGGTGGCGCGAGCACTGCTCACTCGCGCCGACGTCCTCCTGCTCGACGAGCCGACTGCGCACCTGGACACGCCGACAGCCGACGCCATGATGAGCGACCTCCGCACCGCCGCCGATGACAAGGTGGTGATCCTGGTCTCGCACCGCCACGATGACCGGCGGCCCGAGGACCAGGCGGGCCGACTCAGCTGAACGGGCCGGAGCGAGCCGCTTGGCCCGCCCTGTTCATGACTCGTGGCCGGGAGCCGGCGCGCCGAGACGGCGGAGTCGATCGCTCATGCGGCCGCCGTCGTCGTAGTCGTCGTGGTCGTCGTGGTCGCCATAGCCGCTACCGTCGGCCGCACCAACCCTCAGGATCGCGCGGGCCACCACTTCGTCCCGTACCTCTCGGCGGGCTCGGTCGTCGGCCAACATCTCCACCATCGCGGCGACCTCCGTCTCCGCGAGGACCGCGGTGGGAAGTCCCGGTAGTGCGGACCGCCAGGCCCGGAACGCCAATTGCAGGATGTCGTGCCGCTGCTCCACGTGCGCGCGTTCGTGGGCAATCACGGCCGCGAGCTCGTCGGGATCCAGGTTGTCGAGCAGCCCCTGGGAGAGCACCGTGACGGAACCGGCGCCACGGGGGATGCAATATGCCACCGGTGCGGCCTCGTCGATCACGCGCGTTCGCGCGCGGGTCGGATGGGGCGCCGTGAGTAGTTGGAGCAGCGTCAGATGTCGGCGCCGTTGCCGCGTGACCTGGACGACGGTCGCACCGAGGTGAGCGAGAAGATAACAGCCCAGCAGGATCGCAGGGATCACCGCGGCCAGGGGATGCTCCGGCGCGACCGCGCGGCCGATCAGCGCGAGTGCCCCGATCATCGAGACCCCGCCGGCCAGGCCGATGGCCTGCCAGAGAAGGAGCGCGCGGGCCGGGGCGTGCATCGGCCAGCGCGCGCGAGCCAACAGAACCGGCACCGGCCAGGCCAGGGCCAGGGCGACCCCGGCCAACAGGAGCCCCACGGCGCCGGTGGACATCGCCGACTGGGGGATCAGCCGTTTCCCTTCAGTAGCGTGCGTAACGCCGCCGCCTCATCGTTGGAGACCCCGCCGACGAACCGTGCAAGTACCGCGTGCCGGTCCCGGGAGTCTCCAAGGACTTCGTGCATGAGTTCCGCGGTGTACTCCTCCCGCGAGGCCACAGCGCGGTAGCGGTGGGGGCGCGCGGTGCGATCCGAGACGACCAGACCTTTGCGTGCAAGGCGGCTCAAGACCGTGAGCAGGGTGGTCACGGCGGGTGGGCGCTCCCGGGAGCTGTCGAGCACGCCCTTGACGTCGTACGCCGTCACCGGCCCACTGTGGTCCCAGATTACGTCCATAACGGCACGCTCCAACTCGCCCAGGGTCGCCACGGTGATCCTCTCCTCCTGCTTTGTAGCCGGATTCTATCAGTGGCGAAAGAAATTCGACTCTCGGTAGAAATATTTCTACGCTATGTAGAATGCCGATGGCGGGTGAACACGACACCCGATCCGGTGAAAGGGGTTGGCGTCCTATGGACGTTGTCGAGATCGCACGCTGGCAGTTCGGCATCACGACCGTCTACCACTTCCTCATGGTCCCGCTCACTATCGGACTCGGGGCGATGGTTGCCGTGATGCACACCGCCTGGGTGCGCAGCGGCCAGGAGAAATTTCTCCGGATGACCAAATTCTGGGGAAAGCTCTACCTCATCAACTTCATCCTCGGCGTGGCCACGGGCCTGGTCCAGGAGTTCCAGTTCGGAATGGCCTGGAGCGAGTACTCCCGGTTCGTCGGGGACGTGTTCGGTGCCCCGCTCGCGCTCGAGGGTCTGCTCGCCTTCTTCCTCGAATCGACCTTCCTCGGTATCTGGATCTTCGGCTGGGGCAGGCTGCGCAAGGGCGTGCACCTCGCGGCCCTGTGGTGCGCGGTGATCGGATCCTGGGTCTCGGCGTACTTCATCATCGTCGCCAACTCGTGGATGCAGCACCCCGTGGGCGTCGAGCTCGGCGAGGACGGCCGGCCGGTCATGACTGACGTGTGGGCCGTGCTCACCAACAACACCGCACTGGCAGCGTTCACCCACGCCGTCTTTGGTGCGCTCGTGGTGGGAGGGATGTTCCTGCTCGGGATCGCCTGGTACCACCTGTGGCGCCGCCGGCATGACGGGATCGACACCGTCGACGAGCGCGGGCACGTGATCGTGGGGCAGGCCCAGGACATACCAGGACGCGACCGCACCGACCACGGCGTCTGGATCTGGTCCCTGCGATTCGGCGCGATAGTCGCCATGGTGGGGTTCCTCGGCACAGTCGTCACCGGCGACATCCAGGGCAAACTCATGTACGAGCAGCAGCCCATGAAGATGGCTGCCGCCGAGGCCGCCTGCCACTCCGGCTCCTCCTTCTCGGTGCTCTCGCTGGGCAACCCGGGATCCACGGACTGCCGCGACGTCACCACTCTCATCGAGGTCCCCGGCGTTCTCGGCTTCCTCGCCACCGGGGAGTGGGGCGTCGACATGCCGGGTATTCGCGACCTCGAACCCGAGTACGTGGACCGTTACGGCGAGACGATTCCGGACGACGCCCTGTACGGCGACCGGGCGGGCGCGCAGATCGAGTACGTCCCCGTCATGTGGGTGACCTACTGGGGCTTTCGCCTCATGATCGGCCTCGGCGGGATAGTCGCCGCCGCCGGAGCGGTTGCCCTGTGGCTCACCCGGCGCGGCACCGTCCCCGGATCCCGCGGGCTCATGCGACTCGCGCTCGCCGGAATCCTCGCACCGTTCGCCGCGAACATCGCCGGATGGATCTTCACCGAGATGGGCCGACAGCCGTTCGTCGTGGCCCCGAACCCCGCCGTGACCGGAGCCGACTCCGTGTACATGTACACCCAGGCCGCCGTATCTCCCGGTGTGACCGCCGGGGAGCTGCTGTTCTCCCTCATCTCCCTGGGCTCCGTCTACGGGGTTCTGCTGGTCGTCGAGGTGTACCTGCTGGTGCGGTATACGCGCGGTGGAGTCGCCAGTGCGATGCCCGAACTCGTTGGTCAGGACGACGACGACGTCGACGACCCGGACGGCGAGCACGACGACGTGCTGTCGTTTGCCTACTGACCACGAGACGAGGAACAACCATGGAACCCCTTGCAATCATCTGGTTTGTCGCCATCGCCCTCCTGTGGACCGGGTACCTCCTGCTCGAGGGATTCGATCTGGGCGTGGGCATGCACATGATCTTCTCGACCCGCAGCGAACGCGACCGCCGCGTCATGCTCAACACCATCGGCCCCGTCTGGGACGGCAACGAGGTGTGGCTCATCACCGCCGTCGCTGCCCTCTTCGCCGCGTTCTCGCCCTGGTACGCCGCGCTACTGTCCGCCCTCTACGTGCCGCTGACCCTCGCGTTGCTCGGACTCATCGTGCGGGCCGTCGGTATCGAGTACCGGGGCAAGGTCGGCACAAGGGTCTGGGCGACGTTCTGGACGTACATGATCGGCCTCGGTTCCGCGGCCGTCGCGTTCTTCATCGGCGCGCTGCTCGCGCTCACCTCGATCGGACTGCCTATCGACGGCAACGGCGACCGCGTCGGCGGTCCCTTTGCCTGGCTCTCGTGGCCCGCCCTCGTCGGTGGCCTCGCCGTGGTGGGATTTGCCCTGGCCCACTCCGCCACGTTCCTGGCGCTCAAGGCCGACGGCCCAGTGCGGCGGCGCGCATCCGGTTTCGCCGTCCGGTGGGCTCCCCTCTGCCTGCTGCCGCTGCTCGTCTGGATTGCGATGGTGCAATTCGAGCACGGTGCCGGACCGGCGGGGTGGACGGTCGCCCTTCTCGCCGTGGTCTCCGGTGGCGTCGGATGGGCTCAGGCACGCGCGGGCCGGGAAGGGCTCGCGTTTACCGGCTATGCCGGCACCGGCCTGTTCGGGCTGGCCGCGATCTTCCTGGCCATGTTCCCGGTTCTGCTGCCGTCCACAATCGACAGTGCCTTCGACATCACGGTGCAGTCCGCGGCGCACAGTACGTATACCCTCGGCGTGTTGACCGCCATCACGGTCGTGGCGCTGCCCGTGATCCTCTGTTACCAGGCATGGAGCTACTGGGTATTCCGGCACCGCGTCACACCCGGGATGATCCCCGAGCCACACGTGGTTCTGCCGGCGATTCTGCGGGCCGAGACCGGCGGGCGCTAAGAGACTCGTTCCACCGATGTCGAGCGTGAGGGCGGTGTGACTCTCGGTCTGCCGGTCGAGGGGTTTTGGGCGTGCGGGATCGGCCGGTCGGGTCCGGCTCGTCCACTTGAGGTTCTCCGGTAGTGCGGGCGGGTTGGTGAGATCAGGGCGCGGCTGCTGAGGCTGGCAATAGCACTCGGTAGCGGGAACACTCCAGACCACGAGGTGGACAAGACAGTGATGGGGCCGCTGCACAAGCTCCTATAAGGTCCCACTCTATGGGGCACTATCACCGCTGATACCGTTCACCTTCTTTGCGCTGCGGTTTCCGCCTGGTGCGACCGGTCCGCAGTGCCAGTTTCACCTCACGTTTGAGGCCGCCCCGGGCTTGGAAGTACAGCGCTTGGTAGATCGTTTCGTGGCTCACCCGCATGCTTTCGTCGTCGGGGTGATCCCGGCGCAGACGATTGGAGACCTGTTCCGGGGACAGCTTTCGGAACAGACCTTCCTCGACCGCTGCCCTCAGGACCGCGTTCGTCACCAGTTTGGCCTGCTTGGGCCGTGACCTGGCCACGGCAGCAGCTCGATCGGCCTGGTACGGCAGATGCCGGCCGGTGCTGCTGTGCCGGCGGACCTCCCTCGAGACCGTGGAGACGTTTTTGCCGATTCGTGCCGCGATCGTGCGAAGCGAGTCCTTAACCACGAGACCGTCGGCGATGGCAACCCGGTCCTCGATCGACAAGTAGCGGTCACTAACCGCGGGACTGACGACAGCTTCACAGATCGCACTGGTCACCGTCTGTGTGTAGCCGGATTCGCGCCGGTAGTCCACAACCCTGCCATCAGGGTGGACTCGCGTGTCGCCGACCTTGCGGATGCCTTTGCGTCAGTCACGGCCGGTACGCGGGTGCACGCCCACCTCGCGGGCAGCTCGCGCTGTCGACCAGCCTTGCACCACTAGCTCATCGAAGCGCCGTTTGGCCTCGCTCTTGCCTCGCGGACGGATTTTCTCGCTGGGCACCAGACCCTGATCGACCAGGATCGCTGCGTCCTTCACCGATGTGCCGCCGTCGACGAGCCTGGCGAGCTCGTCGCCGAACCGAGCACAGTCCTGCTGAAACGACATGATCGCCGCAACCTCTCGTTGAGAGTGTTGCGACGATCACGTGAACCCGCCCGGCTGGCGGGGCTTTGCTTCTGTGAGGATAGCGATTTTAGAACAGTCGCGGTGTCGGTGAGGGCAGAGTTTCTCCGGCCGCTTGTGCGTAGGCGATGGGGTCCCAGCCGCCCGCGAGGGCGGCACGGACGGCGAGGGACCGCTCGACACGAGTGCGTCCATCGGTCGGGGCGCGGTGTGCGCCGGCGCGACCGAGCGAGACGGCATAGCGCAGATTCGCTCTTTGGGTGGAGACGATGACGTGCTCCTGGTCGACGCGAACGCACAACGGCTCATTGCACCGATGCTCACCAATCGCACATACGGAATCCTCCCCGTAGGCGAGCAGCAACGCGAACCTGTGGGCACTCATCGTGCGGGAGTGCCCATCGCTTCGCCACGTGATTTTGCCGTAGCCCTGCGTGTCAGGGTGAGTTGAGACCAGAGGTTCACAGCAAGTCAGCCTTCGCAGGGCGAGATCAGGATCGATCACCATGAGCAGTTCGACGCTTTCGGCGCTGCCGTCCACCGGCGATGATGGGGCCATGAGTGCCCCGAGTCCCCGCGCCGACGGTCCGCGTCGGCGTACTTTCACCCCACAGCAGAAACTCGCCCATCTCGAGGCGTACGAGGAGGCCAGCCAGCAGCAAGTGGGAGGCGCCTATCTGCGCCGTGAGGGCCTGTACTCGTCGTTGATCAGCGAATTGGCGCCGGCTGCGCGATGCCGGCGTGCTGGAGGGCAAGCAGGCCGGCCAGAAGGTCGGCCGGCCGAGTAAGGAGCAGGCCGAGATCGCCCGACTGCGCCGAGAGCTGGACTGGACCCAGCAGCGGCTGGATCGCACCGAAGCCGCGCTGGACATCATGGGAAAAGCACGCGCGCTCTTGGAGAACATCTCCGAGAGCGCGGATACCGAGCCCAAGCGCAGGAAGCGCTGATGAACGCCTACACCGACCTGAGCAGCGCCGGAACCAGCACCCGGGCAGCGGCGACGCTGACTGGCGTTGCCCGTGCCACCGCGGCCCGCCGCACCGCGAGGCCGGCCCCGCCCGCGCCACGCGAGCACCAGCCGGCGAACCGGCTCAGCCGCGCCGAACGCGACGAGGTGCTGGCGACGCTCAACAACGACGAGTTCGTCGACACCACGCCGATGCAGGTCTACGCCACGCTGCTCGACCGCGGCGTCTACCTGTGCTCGGTGGCGACGATGTACCGGATCCTGGCCGAGAACCACCAGGTCAAAGAGCGTCGCCGCCAGGCCCGGCATCCTGCCCGGACTGTGCCCGAACTCGTGGCCACCGGCTCTCGACAGGTGTATACGTGGGATATTACAAAGCTCGCGGGGCCGGTCAAGGGCACCTACTACGACGCCTACGTGATGATCGATATCTACTCGCGCTACATCGTCGGCGTACACGTCCATGCCTGCGAGAGTGGCCCACTGGCCGAGGAGATGATGCGCGAAGCGTTCGCCATCCACGGCATCCCGAAGGTCGTCCATGCCGACCGGGGCACCTCGATGACCTCCAAACCTGTGGCGACGCTGCTGGCTGATCTGGAGGTCACGCGCTCGCACTCACGACCGAAGGTATCCAACGATAATCCCTACTCCGAGGCCTGGTTCAAGACCCTCAAGTACGCACCGGTGTTCCCGGAACGTTTCGGCTCGCTGCCCGATGCCCAGGGGTTCATGAACCGATTCTGCGACTGGTACAACCACGAGCACCACCACCAGGGTCTGGGCCTGCACACACCCGCCGACGTCCACTACGGCCTCGCGGCCGCCAAAGCCGACGAGCGTGCACAGGTCCTCGCGACCGCCCGCGCCGCTCGCCCCGAGCGGTTCGGCACCGACCACACCCCCAAGGTCCTCGCACTGCCCGCAGCAGCGTGGATCAACAAACCCGCCGAGAACGACAAGAAGGAGGACCAACCGGTCCACGAACCGGCCGCTTAACTCCCCCTGGACTCATTCATCTTGACAAATTCCGGCGCGAGAAGACCGCGTTAGTGAAAGCGTCACTCAAGCGTTCGGGGCTGGTGAGTGAGTCGGGGCATCTCTCGGGCGCTGGTGGCCAGCCTTCGGCATCTCGCCTCCGCCCTCGGCGTCACCGAGGTCCAGCTCGTCTTACCTACCAGTATCACTCGCGTTTTGGTCCTCGACCGAGTAGACGGGACGCGCGCCTCCCCAAGGCCCGCGCGCCAATCTTTGCTGCGAGCACTCGCTGACCGCCCGAAGCGGGCATTATCTCCAGCGGTGTTATCGGGGACTGCCAGAACACTTCTCCCAGTCCTGCATGTGCTGCCCAGTTGACGCGCATGCAGATATCGGCGACGTAGGAGTAGGACTCGTAACCAATCAAATTCGTGCGTCCGTTATCGATCCAAACGTGAGAAGCGAGCACTCCGATTCCTCGATCGAAACGAGTGCCACCGTCGAGTGCCATCGCGCGGTATGCCAACGAAGCAGACTCTTGGCGAGCAAGCATCAGCCGGGTATCCACCAGGTCGTCACCATCTAAGAAGGCTGCAAACTCTGGAGGCGGCGCCAACCCAGCCTCTGCCATCCAACAGCCGAAGTTTTTCACTGCGTAGCTCCCGAGGAACCGAGCCGACTCTTGCCATGACCCGCCGTAGACCTCTCGCCAATCCAACGACTGAGCCCGGGAAAGTTCGTCTGCATTCGACTGAATAAAACTGACGTACACGTCGTAAGCCTCGTCAAATGGCTGGCTTCGCTCGTTATTGCACTTGCGGCAGAGGATCTTCGAAAATTTCACGGCTTTGCTGTTCGGGCCGCGTATCGAGTACAGCTTCTCGCCACTACGACCAAGATAGAGCCCTTCGTCGCCCCACATCCGGCGAAGAACGCTTGCCTTGTGGCGATGCTCCTGACTGTCCGCGATGCTCCCGCACCACCAGCAGACCCCCGTCTGGTCCTGGCGCAGGCCCTCAAGAGCAGCCTGGTCCGCCGGTCTCGGTTCTGTCATACGACAAGTATGGCAATGAAGCCGTCGCTCAAACGCCCACGAGCTGAGCACTTTGGAACGGCAGGCTACATCCGAACCCGCGATCACGGATCTTTTACGTGAAGGAGAAGCCCAGCTGCCCTTCGTCGCCCTCATCGAAGCCGGGCTGCGCACTCAAATAATCTGGTTTGCGTTGGGGATCCTTGTTCCCACCCGGCCAGACGGCACCGGCGGAGGCAAGCATGTCCCGAGACGCCAGCGAGACGGTCATGATCTCATCCAGCAGCCCCGCTTGCGCTTCCTCAAGCCCGACCAGGCGGGTGAGCACCGACAGCAAGTCAAGAAGTTCGCTGGTCCACTCGGACGACCAAGACGAGACATGTACATCGTCGAGGGGACTGGACTTCTTTCCCCCTGGTTCGGCCTTGCGGTAGCTGAACCACGACCGGAGCACGTTCTTTCCTCCCACGGTGTACTCCCACACCGCAGGACTCACCGGGCCGAATGCGCCACCACCGAGTCGCACTTCACTGGTGGTCTCGTCGAATGTCATCTCTGATGGCATCTCAGCTATTGCCGCTATGTTCATCACTCGACGAGAATCCCCGGCCAGGAGCCGTACATCGCCGGCTGGACGGCCGGACTCCGAGTCAATGAACGCGGCGCCATAGGTGTGCAGCCAGATAACCTCCATCCCGAGGGCGACGGCTCGCTCGAAGAGTTCCGGGCTGGTGGTAACCGGCACTCGGATGCCCGGGGTGGTCAGCTCGTCTGCGAACCGCGCGGTGAATCCGGGATGTGAGACCGTTCCCGCTAGGTAGGCGACAACATCTTCAGGAATGATGGGACGCCCGGCCAGCGTAGACAATGCGCTCAGGAGACCGGTGGCGACGTTCGGTCGCCCGCCGGGGTGGAGTAACGGGAGCGCCCGCCCACCCTCGCTGCTTCTGCCTCACCCGGACCGGCCAACTTGGCTTTGCAACGCTGCCCGAACTCCGAAACAGCAGTAGTGAGCCAAGGCGATGACACGTGAGCAACCTTTCAGGATGCAAGCGGTGGGGTTGCTCCGATTGTCCTTCATTCCCCGTCGGGAAGTTCGTGGACGCACCGCTAGAGACTGCCTATTCTCGCGCAACGACTGGGCTTAGAGTATTCGCCGAGCCTGACAGTCGAAAATGCTATATTTCTCTTGTTGCGGATTCGTGCGCTCAAAAACCCGGTCACAGACCGGGTTTTCGTCATTTCGCCCGCCGCAACCTGCTGGCCATGACGCTGGCAGCCCGCGCCTAGGCGCAATTCAGGTCGCTGGCCAATACCTGGCCGCGGCACTCAGCCTGGCAATCGGCCAGGTGTGGCATCTCTCCACCATGAGGGGAGGTTGCGATATGCAGGTTCTCGACATCGTCGACAAGCTGGACCTCGCGGCCGTCCTGCTCCTTGGGGCCGGGCACTTTGTGCTCCGCCTCCTTCCCTTGATCTCGGATCGCGTTAACGCACGCGCCATCCGACTGATTGAGGCGAAGAAGAAGCAGGACGACTAGGAAAAATCGCACCTAACACTCTCGTAGGGAGAAGTCTGCCGTTCTAATGTTGTCGTCGTTTACATTGCGGCCAAGTCGAAGGCGTGCTGCCGGCGCGCGTCTAAGATGCCCCAGATGGGCTTCTCTGACCGCAAGGCGTCGATTGTCGCCGAGGCGTACCGCCGAACGAAGAGTCACGTCGCCTACCTCGACGAGTCCTATCAGGCGCCGGACCCGATAGAGCACCACCGCAAGACGTTCTACCTCTTCACCTGTCAAGGGCCATTGAGTTCTGCCCAGGGGCGGTCGTGAGACCTGCCCGGTGACGGTCACCAGATCTGCCCGGAGATGGCCATGGGATCTGCCCACGGGGCTGGTCATCTCCGGTCCCCGGATTGTCAGGCCAAGGGCTTCACCCCCTGGCCGGCGAGTGCTTGGGAGAGGCGGACGGAGTCGCCACTGGTCTGGCAGACGTGGGCGTGATGCAGGAGCCGGTCCACCGTCGCGGTGGCGATGGTCTTGGGCATGAGCTCGTCGAAACCGGCCGGGTGCAGGTTCGAACTGATCGCGATGGCACGTTTCTCGTAGGCGGCGTCCACCAGGCGGTAAAGCCCCTCCGCGGCGTCGGTGGCCACCGGCAGCAGTCCGATATCGTCGACGATGATCAGGTCGGCGCGCAGGATTTTGGCGATGGCCTTGGTGACGGTGTCGTCGGCACGGTGACTGCGCAACAGCACGCCGAGGTCTTCCAGTGTGAACCAGGAGACCTTCAGCCCCTGCTCGACGGCCTGCTGTCCGAGCGCCTCGAGCAGGAATGTCTTGCCGGTCCCGGAGGGCCCGCAGACCACGAGGTTCTCTTTGCGATGCACCCACTCCAGCGTCCGCAACGCCTGTTGAGTCGGTGCGGGGATCGAGGAGACCGACTCGTCCCAGGCGTCGAAGGTCTTGCCGGTGGGGAACCCGGCGGCGGCGCGGCGCGTGGCCAGCGAGGCCCGGTCACGGCCGGTCGCCTCCTCTGCCAGCAGAGCACGCAGCACCTCGGCCGGGTCCCAGCGTTGGGCCTTGGCGGTGGCGATCACCTCGGGCGCGTGGCGGCGGATGTGCGGTAGCCGCAGGCGCCGCAGCACGGCGTCCAGGTCGGCGGGCAGCGGCGGACTGGCCGGCACGCCCAATGCCGGAACCTCGGTGGTGGCGGTCATCGGTCTTCCTCCTCGGAATCGGTGGCCACCGGTGACTGCTGGCCCAGGGCGGCCCATCCGGCGGTGCCCTGGGTCAGCGACCGGTCCTCACCCGCTGTGTGGGCTTGGCCGGTAGCGCCGGAGGCGGCGTGGTGGTTCAGGATCGAGGGCAGATCGGCCTCGGCGAACCGGTTGTGCAGGGCCGCGTGCCCGAGCGCCCAGTCGACCTCGTCGGGGTCGAACAACTTGGCCAGGGCGACGGCCTCGGCCATCTTCACCCGCATCCTGGCCGTGCCCGCAGCGGCGGCCTCGGTCAGCCACAGCCGGGCCCCGTCACCCAGGGCTAGGAACGCCGCCTCCGCGGCGTTGCGGGCGCGAGGTTGGCGGTGCAGGGCACCGGCCGGGGCGTCCGGGAAATGCGCATCGGCCAGCCGCGGGCTGCCCGGGGTGGCCCGCGGATGCCGGGCCACCTCCACCGGTCCGTCGGGGCCGACGTGCACCACGACGATCTGCTCGCCGGCGCCAGCGCCGTACGGGCGGACCCACACCGTCTCGCCGAGCAGCGTGTGCGGCACCGAGTACTGCCCCGATTCGAACGTCACCATCGGAGAATTGACCGGCACCTGCCGCGTGACCCCCAGCGCCACCGTGTACGCAGCGGTCGGCACGGTATGCAGGCGGGCCCGTTCCTGGGCGAGCATCTCCGCCGGAGCCCTCCGAGTGACGCGGTGCTCCCGGTCGTTGATCTGCTCGCACCACTGCTCGCACGCGGCCTCCAGCTCGGCGAACGAGGAGTACTCACCGCGCAGGTTCGTCTCCTTGGGCACCAGGTCGGCCTTGGCGACCTTGACCGTCGACTCTGAGCCACCCTTGGAAGCCGGATCGGCTGGCTCGCAGGTGAGCACCGTGACCCCATAGTGGCGGGCGAACGCCACCACCTGCGGGTTACGCACCGCCATCCCAGCCACGTGCTCCACAGTGACGGTCTTCTCGTTGTCGGTCAGCACATACGTCGGCGCCCCACCCAGACGGCGCAGAGTCACATCCAGAGCGGCGAACACACTCGGGGCCGTCTTGTCGCGGATCGGCAGGACCACCCGGAACCGTGACCACGCCAGCCACGCACAAAACAGCACGGTCTTGACCCCGTCGATCACCGGACCGTCACCGAAGTCGTACTGCAACCACAAGCCCGGCTCGGTCACCCATGGCCGGTGCACCCGGGCGTTGCCCAGGCGGTAGGACTTCTTCACCGCCGCCACCGCCCGACGGGTGGTGCGCTCCGAGCCGGTGAACCCCACCGCTAGCAGCTTCTCGTGGACCACGTCCGCGCGGATCTTGCCGCCCGAGCGCTCCACCCACTCCTCGACCTTCGGCATGAACTCGTCCATCAACTGCGGCCGCGAGGCCGGCTTGTCGGTCAACCGGCCCGCATCACGAGCAGTCACATAGCGGGCAACGGTGTGGTGCGAGACCCCGGCGAGCTCGCCGGCATCCCGATAGGACCCTGTCAGATCAAACGCTTCGAGAATTTCCATGATCTCCTCGGCAGACTTCATGTTGTCCCTCCTCGGGGCGATGGGCGCTTCAGCACCGCTATCGCACCCGAGGAGGGGCCCCGAACCGCCCAAGCGGGCCGGGAAACAATGTCGTGTCGGGCAGATCCCATGACCGCCAGCGGGCAACTCTCACGTCCGCCAGCGGGCACCTTCGTGACCGCCTACGGGCAGTCTCTCGTGTCCGTTGTCATTCACCGCGGTTGTTGTTGCTCAAGATGACATGGACGAGTTGCGTGGAGGGCTTCTCGAGATTGCGGGCTCGCCGCACTGGCACACCACCGAGGCTCTGCTCACGGCAGGAGGGCGACGGGCCACTGAGGACATGCTCGGGTATCTCGCTGACGGGAAGGAGACCTGCGTGATTGCCCATCAGGTGTCCGTAGACCCTGTCGACCATGATGCAGAAGACGCTCGTCGCGCCTGCTATCGATCGTTAGCGGAAGAACTCGCCGCTGGCCGAGCCGGCAGTTGGAGCCCTATAGAGTTGCTCATCCTCGAAGAGCGCAACCAGAGCAACTTCCGGAATAAGGATGACAAGAACCACAAAGAACTGATCCGCGAAAATCGAGTCCCACGAAACACGCGACTCCTGCAGACCTCTCCAAGTGCCGAGCGGCTGCTGTGGCTTCCAGATCTCGTGTCATCCGCGTTCCGCCGAACCATCACTCACACAGACGGAACCGACGAGATCTTCGAGATCGTGAAGCCTCAAGTGCATTTTCTTGAGGCCGGGGACTAGATGAGGTGTAAAAAAAGAGCAGCCCCTGGCTGCCGTAGCTACACCTAGGGGCCTGGCCGACTGTCGGGGCGTAAGCCCAGAGGGCCGACTCATTGCTCACCTGTATGTTATCCAAACTGCGGAGCATTGTCACGTCGTCGTTCGCACGCACTCCTGAGCCAGTTGCGTCCGGCGTTCACTACTGAGGAACTACCTCAGTTCCCGTGCGTCCGCCGGAGTCGCGCATCTGGCGGGACCTATCGGCGTTTGTGCGGAAAGTGTGAGCTTCCGGAGCACTCCACCGCCACCTGGCGCCGGAGACATCCGCCAGATAGCGGTTCGGTTCACATCGTCGGCACGTGAGGCTCCGCCTCGTCCCTTTTGGGTACACCGGTGCGGGACTCCCTGGTGCGCGCAGTTCCGGCTGTTTCGCAGGGTCGGGTCGCGCGTTTTGATCCCGGTTCCTCTGGGGTCCAGGGTTCAGGCAGCGGCTCTGTCATTGGCCGGCCGGGTGCCCGGATGCTGTTGATTCCTCGAGGTGGGGAATGGGCCGGCTCGGCGGGGGTCCGCTTCCGGCGGCGTGTGGTGCGGTAGAAAAAGCAGAACCCCGGCCGTGTGATCGGCCCTCCGAAGAGGACTACAGGGACGGTTCCGGGGTGTTCAGCACTGATATTACATGGCGGAGGTGGGCGTGGCCAGCACGAGCAGTTGGGCGTTCTATGAGCGCCACTTTGCCCGGTCGCGGTTGCAGCACTACCTCGTGCACACCGGAGGCAACGAGGTGGCGGCGATGGAGCTGTATCGGTGGAACGCCGCGATCTCTGGCGCCTTTTGGCAGTCGTTGGCCTACTTCGAAGTAGCGTTTCGCAACGCTCTGGATGAACGCATGAGCGAGCGTCACGCGCTTCTTGGGCGTTCGGGCCACTGGGTGTTCGACGATGCTCGTGAATTGGGACGTGATGCCATCGGGCCGGGTAAGCATCGTCAGCCGTACAAGGACATTGCCGAGAGCATTGGCCGGGTGAAGAGGAACCGCAAGCCGCTCAGCGCCGGCCAGATCATCTCAGAGCTTCCGTTCGGGTTCTGGCACCAGATGGTCTCCCGGCGCCAGATGTTCCTCTGGCCGGATGTCGCTGGTGCGTTCGCCTATGCGCCCAGGCGTGACCAAGCGACGATCCAGGATCCGGTGAAACGGTTGCGCGAGTTCCGAAACCGGATCGGCCACCATCACCGGGTGTGGTCAGAGGATATCCAGTCGCGTTACGACGATCTGCTGAGCGTGGCTGGCTACTTGGACCCTGATCTGGAGAGATTCATCGACGAGCGGAGCCAGGTGCCTGGTCTGCTCACGTGGCAGATCTGATTCGCCGCATCGGGTGCGCGCTCATCGATGTGGGTCACTGGCCGGGGCTGGCGGGGGAGATGTAGCGGTACCACCAAGGTGCGAGTGAACCCCCGATGGGTCGGCCGAGTTCGGCGGCGGTGCAGCCGCCGGTGACGTGCGTCTGTCGAAGGCGGTCAGTGCCGCTTTCAGAAGTTGTCAGCACGGATATCGGAAGTCGTCATCACGACCGGTCGAGGGGACCGACTCGGGTTGTAGCGGTCCGCGTCGATGCTGTGGTCAGGTTTCGTCTCGGGCGCGGCGCAGTGTCGCGTACATTGCCGAGCGGGATAGGCCACTGATTTCGCATAGCTGATTGGCGGAGTAGTCGCCGGATTCGTAGTCCGCGAGCAAGCGTTTGCGCTGCAGGGCAGATAGCTTGGGCTGTTTGCCTTTGGAGTCGGCCGGCCTTTTTCGCCTCGGCCATGCCTTCACGGGTTCTGGCGCGGATGAGGTCGGATTCGAACTCGGCCATCAGCGACAGCATGCCGAAGAACAGCTTGCCCGTCGGGTCGGCTGGATCGTGGATCGATCCGCCGATGCTCAGCCGGGTCCCTTTCGCCTGGAGTTCGTCGGCGATGGCGCGAAGGTCCACGGCGCTTCGGCCGAGGCGGTCGAGTTTGGTCACGATCAGGGTGTCGAACTCGCGGCACGCGGCCAGCGCCTCACGCAGTCCGGGGCGGTCGCGGTTGCGGCCGGTGAACCCGCGGTCGGTGTAGATCTTTGTCGACGCCGAGGCGTGTGAGGGCTGTGCGTTGCGCACGCAGATCTTGGCCCTGGGTTGAGCATCGGGCGTACCCGACGAGCATTCCGTCCATCACAGAACGGTAGGCCGTCAAGGGCAGCCTATGCCGGACCAACATGCAGGACGGTTAACCAGCACGATTTTTCATGCCTCCCGCGCAGGCCACGTTCAAGCCTGGCCCGCACTTTGTTGTGCTGGTGGGGGATCGTCAAACAGGACACCGGTCGGAGTGAGGTAGGAGCAATGTCAGGGGTCATCCTGTTGCTCTGGGTCGTGGACGTCGACACCTGCACGTACGCCAGTTCAATGCTCCGAAAGTTGGACCCGGACGGCCGAGGTGGGCCTCGAATAGTGGGCTCTACATGTGGGGCGCATTTCCGGGCCGCCATCGATAGGGGACCGGGTTTGACGGAAACCGTCCCAGAACCAAGGAACTGGGACGGTTGTTGGAGGTCGATGTATGAGAGTGGGCGACATCTGATCCGGCTGGCCATTGGGGGGCCAGGCTCCGAGGAGGTCTACAGGACGTGGGCCAGGGGCTGGCGTTGGCACGCACACAATCTCCCGCGACTCACCCGGGTCAGGGCAGTAGGTTCCAGTACTGTTTTCGGGCGGGCATGGCGTGGATTATCAGCTGCTCACCACTTTTGAAGATGAGCACAATGGTCTCGAGCAAGCGGGCGCGCGTGTCGAAGCCCAGTGGCAGTTCACGATGCGGCCAGTCATCGTCTGCAAGGGGTTCGATCCACTGGGGCCAGTCGGCTGTCTGGATCGCGTCCTCGGGCTTGACGCCGTGTTTGAGTGCGCTGTTGTGGACCTTCACGCAGCAAAATTTGCCAGGGCGCGTCGGATCGCTTCCGAGCGTGACAGGTGCTCTTTAGTGGCCATCTTGTCCAGCACTTCGAGTTCCTCGGCGGTGAGGCGTACGGCTACGACCTGCATCGGTTCAGCGCCGCGACCGGGACGTCCGCGTCCGCGTCGTTTCAATTCTTCGACGTCATAACCGGCTTCAGCTTCGTCTGCCCACTCCTGGATCTGTTCGTCTGTGACCATGCGCAAATCGTATAACGAAAATAGTTGGGAGGGTAGTTGATCAGGGGCGTGAGCGTAGGGGAGTGGTTCGCTGCGAGTGTCAGGCCGAGCTCGTCGGTGTCCTGCCGAGAAGGTTTCATGAGGCGCCGGATGTCGCTATCGGCTCAAGAGATGCCATCGGTGTTGGCGTTCGCCGTTTTGTGGCGGCGTTCTATCGACGCTCTGTGGCGGCCTCCGCTCCCGGCGATGCGGACGAGGGCAGGGCCGGCGAACGTTCCGTAAGCCGATCGGCTACAGGGTCCTTCGTCCGCCTGGGGATACCTGCCCTATACCCTGGATGTGTGTCCTCTTTGAGTTCTGCTCCTGCATCGACGACTCCGGTTGGCCAATTGCGGGCGCGGGGACGTGGCCGCCTGGTTGACCGGCTGACCTGGGGTGTAGCGGTCGCCAACCTGATCGCTCAGATTGGGATCATCGTAACCGGTGGGGCCGTGCGCCTGACTGGTTCGGGGCTCGGTTGCTCCGAGTGGCCGGTGTGTGAGCCGGGAGCGTTCACGCCGCAGTTCCATGCGGCGATGACGTTCCACCCGATCATCGAGTTCGGCAACCGCATGCTGGGCGTCGTCGTCGGCGTCATCGCGCTGGCTATGCTCGTTGCGGTCTACCGACGTGAGCCGACAGCCTCACGTTCACCTGCCGTCAAGCGGTTGGCCTGGCTGATCCTCATTGGCGTCGGCCTCCAGGGGTTCATCGGCGGCATCACCGTCTGGGTGGACCTGCACCCGGCGATCGTTGGCTCGCACATGCTCATCTCACTGGCGCTGGTGGCGGTGTCGACCTACCTGCTGGTCTGCTTGCGTAGTCCTGATGGCCAGGCCGTCCCTGTCTCCTCGCCGTCCGCCCGCGTCCTGGGGCTCGCGATGAGCACCGTCGGCGTGCTTCTTCTCGTACTCGGGGTGGTCACTACTGGCGCCGGCCCGCACTCCGGGGATGCCACCGAGCCTTACCGCTGGGCACTGGACCCGGCGTTCGTCTCGCGCCTACACGCGCTAGCTGTGTGGGTCTTCGTGGGGCTCGTCGTCGTCGGGCTTCTCCTCGCCCGGCGAGAGCAGAACCAACGGGCAGTGCGGGCGTGGGGATGGCTGCTGGCGATCACGCTGGCGCAAGGTGCGGTCGGATACGTCCAGTACTTCACCGGACTGCCCGAGCTGCTCGTCGGGATCCATATGCTCGGCTCGGCACTCACCGTCGTGACTCTGGTGTTCGCGGTGAGCTCGCTGTCCACACGCGAACCCGCACCCTCATCACGGCTTACCCCATACGACGACACTCTGGCCGCGCTTGCCGCTGTCGGCCAGACGACGACGGGCGTACACGCAGAGGACGCGCTGACGACGGACACGCCGACGGTGGACAGCCGGCCCGCCGGCCCCGCGGAGTGATCCCGGTCCTGCTCCGGCTGGCGGGGGCGGCTGCGGCCGGCGCGCTGCTGGCCGCCTCGTTCCCTCCGGTCGGTCTGTGGTGGGCGGCGCTCCTCGCGATCGCCCTCCTCGTCGTCGTCCTCTCCCCGGTGCGCGGGACGGCGCCCCGCGCGCGGACGGGCGCCCTCCTGGGGTTCGTGGCGGGGTTGATGTTCTTCCTCCTCCTGGTCCCGTGGGTCGGCCTGTACGTGGGGGCCTACGCCGCCTGGGGTCTGTCCCTGGTCGAGGCGCTGTACCTCGCCGCCTTCGGTGCCGGGGCGGTGCCGGTCCTGCGGACGGGCCTCGCACCCGGGCGCCGGGCCGGACTGCGTGCGACTGGCGCGGTCCTCGGCGTGGCCGGCTGGTGGTCGGTCTGGGAGTGGGTCCGCTCCTCCTGGCCGTGGGGCGGCTTCCCGTGGGGGCGGCTGGCGTTCGGTCAGGCCGACGGCCCGCTCCTGCCCCTGGCCTCGCTCGGCGGGGCCCCGCTGCTCGGGTTCGCCGTAACCTCGCTCGGCGCGGCCCTCGGGATCGCGTGCCTGCTCCTCGCCCGCAGGGACCGACCTCTCCGGGCGGTGGCCGCGCTGGTGTCCGTCCCAGCGGTCACGGCCGGCCTCGTCGCCGGCGGCGCAGTCACCGCTTCGGCGGCCCTCTCGACCGGCTCGTCCGCCGTCGAGGTCGCCGTCATCCAGGGCAACGTCCCCCGGCTGGGCCTGGACTTCAACGCCCAGCGTCGCGCGGTCCTCGAGAACCACCTAAGCGTGACGGCCGGGTACGCCGACGAGGTCGAGGCCGGCCTCCGCGCGCGACCCCGGTTCGTCGTGTGGCCCGAGAACGCCTCGGACATCTCCCCGCTGGCCGACCGACGTGCGGGCGCCCAGATCAGCGCGCTGTCCCGGCGGCTGGGGGCGCCGATCCTCGTGGGCACCGTCCTGCCGACCGGGGACGGGCCCGAGACCACCAACTCGTACCTGGTCTGGGACGGCAGCTCCGTAGACCCCGCCGCAGACCCGGTCGTCGACCGTCACGACAAGAGGTACATCCAGCCATTCGGCGAATGGCTCCCGCTACGCGAACCGCTGGAGAAACTGTTCCCCATCGCGCGCAGTGCCGGCCACTTCATCCCCGGAGACGGCGACGGACTCGTCACCGCGGCTGGAGTGGGCCTGGGCGTGGCGATCTGCTTCGAGATCGCGTTCGACGCCGCCGCCCGCGAACCGGTGGCCCGGGGCGCCCAGATCCTCACCGTGCCCACCAATAACGCCACCTTCGGCCGGTCGCCCATGACGTACCAGCAGCTCGCCATGTCCCGGGTGCGGGCCGTGGAACACCGCATCCCCGTCCTCATCGCCGCCACCAGCGGGGTGAGTGCGGTGATCGGGCCCGACGGCCGGGTCCGGCAGGAGACCGGCATCTTCGAGCCCGCGGTGCTGGCCGCGCAGGTCGAGGTGGGGGCGGCCGGTACGCTGGCAACCCGACTGGGCGGCATCCCACAGGCGGTGTGCTGTCTCATCGGGCTCGCCGGGCTGGCCTGGGCGCTCATCCGTGCCCGGCGGCGGCTCGGAAAAGACTTCGAGGAGATGTAAGTGACCGATCCGTTGACGCCCGCCGGTGGTGTCCCGTCCGCGCGGACGCTGGTGATCATCCGACCTACGACGAGCGGGAGAACCTCCCGGGGGTCGTGGAGCGGCTGCTCGCCGCGGCTCCGGACGTGTCGGTCCTCATCGCGGACGACAACAGTCCCGACGGCACGGGGGAGGTAGCGGACCGGCTCGCCGCCGAGGACACGCGGAGGCGGATCACAGTCATGCACCGCGCCGGCAAGAACGGGCTGGGCGCCGCCGTGAAGTGCCCCCAGCGCTGGCCGAATCCGGAGGTCAGCGAACCGCTGGTCGGTATCGCTGCCTGCGGACGACGCGCGGTCTCCTCGGTGAGTGCGAGTCAGTTGGTGCTTGGCCCTTGCTGTAGTGCCTTCTCGGCGCGCAGTTCGGCACCTTCGTCTGCCGTGGCGCGGTGGGCATAGTGTCGCGTTTGTCTGCTGCTGGAATGCCATCTGCGGCCGAGGATGAGGAGTACGACGAACAGCATCGCCTCGCCCGCGGCCAAGGCGATGGCACTACTGACTTGCTGAGCGTGAAGAAGGTCAGGGATCCACGGCAGGTTGAGATCGCTGTACCAGGACTCGGCGAGGATCGTTTGCGAGTTGATCAGCATGATCCCGAAGAGGATGTGAACTGGCATTGAACCGAGGAGCACGAAGAACTTGGTGCGAGGAGTCACAGGCTTTGGGGCGGTGGCCGGGGTCGGCACCGTGCTTTCTGAACCTTTCCGTAATCAGAGTGCGTCGAAGCGACTTAGCGAGACATCGAATGTGGCTTCCGGCCCATGAGGCAGACGCGCGCCCGGGCCGACAACCATTGTCTCGTAAATCTGTAGGGGTTTGAGGCATTCTCCCGACAGTTCAGCAGGCGCTGTATAGTTCAGCAAGTGCTGACCATTTTTTCCCGTGTGGATGTGATGAACCGGTTAGGGCGGGCGATGGCCGACCCGACACGGTCCCGGATACTGCTGACCTTGCTACAGCAGCCGACCTACCCGGCGGAGCTGGCCCGGGACTTGGAGCTGACACGGTCGAACGTGTCGAACCATCTGGCATGCCTGCGCGACTGCGGGATCGTTGTCGCCGTGCCCGAAGGTCGCCAGACCCGGTACGAGATCGCAGATCCGCACTTGGCGCGGTCGCTGTCCTCCTTGGTCGAGGTCACCCTCGCGGTCAACGAAAACGCCCCCTGCTTGGAGCCCGGCTGCTCAGTGCCGGGTTGTCGCGCCACGGAGGTGCAGGCGTGATCCTGTCCTCGGCCCTGCAGGCGATCGGCCTGTTCATTGCCACCAATATCGACGACATTATCGTCCTGTCGCTGTTCTTCGCCCGCGGCGCCGGCCAACGCGGCACCACCGCACGCATCCTGGTCGGCCAGTACCTCGGCTTCATCGGCATCCTCGGCGCCGCAGTGCTCGTCTCCCTGGGCGCGGGAGCCTTCCTGCCCCCGCAGGCCATCCCTTACTTCGGGCTGATCCCACTCGGCTTGGGACTGTGGGCCGCGTGGCAGGCCTGGCGCGGGGATGATGATGACGACGACGCAAAGATCGAGGGCAAGAACGTCGCCGTGTGGACCGTGGCCGGCGTAACCTTCGCCAACGGTGGAGACAACATCGGCGTCTACGTCCCCGTCTTTCTCAACGTGGGCCCGGGAGCCGTAGTCGCCTACTGCGTCGTGTTCCTAGTGCTGGTGGCAGGACTGGTGGGCCTGGCAAGGTTCGTCGCCACCCGCCGGCCGATCGCTGAAGTCCTGGAGCGCTGGGAGCACATCCTGTTCCCGATTGTCTTAATCGGCCTAGGCGCCTTCATTTTGATCAGCGGCGGAGCATTCGGACTCTGACAGTGCTGACGCAGCGCCCCTGATTGGCTCTCCCCGCTCAATCTCGTACAAGTATTGCGGCCCCTTAATCGCCTGCGCGTGATATTATCGCTCAATGGCGATTAAAGGGGTCCCGGAGGAGTTGGTCGGCGAGCCCTTCCAGCCGGTTGATTGCGGGGCGTACGCGGCGCTGTTCCATGCTTTGGCAGAGCCGACGCGGTTGGCGATTCTTGAGCACTTGGGCAGCGGCGAGCACAGGGTGCGGGATGTGGTTGATCACATGCACTTGGCTCAGTCCACGGTGAGCAAGCATCTTGCCTGTCTTCGGGACTGCGGGCTTGTGACTGTTCGGATCGAAGGTAGGGCTTCCTGGTTCTCGCTGGCGGACCCAACTCGGTTGGAAGCCCTGATCGAGTCTGCAGCGGCGCTCCTGAGCGCATCAGGGACCACGCTTTCGCTGCGCGAGCACCGCGATCTCCATGATCGCGATGCGGCTCAGTGGACCGAGACTGTCATGCGAGTGCCCCAATTGTCGCAGCCATCCACCAGTCGAGGAAAGGTCTGAAACCACTATGAGTGCTGGACACAGTCACGGACCGAGTTCGGAGGAAGCCGCGTCGGCACCGGACTTCCGTAGAAAGCTCGGCATTGCCTTCGCGCTGGTCTTCTCCATCGTCGTTGCTCAGGGTGTCGGCGCCTGGATCACCGGCAGCCTGGCGCTGCTCGTTGATGTCGTCCACTCATTGACTGATTCCATCGGGCTGCTCGTCGCGCTGGTCGCGGCGGTACTGATGGTTCGTCCCTCAAACAAGCGGCGAACCTGGGGTTTTCGCCGCATCGAGGTCTTGGCGGCCCTCGGCCAGGCACTGCTCCTGGCCGGCGTCAGCGTCTACGCCCTTGTCGAAGCAGTCCAGCGCTGGAGCAACCCTCCAGAAGTCGCGGGTGCAGAGTTGCTGATTTTCGGCGTCGTCGCGTTGGCTCTCAATATCGCTGCCGCACTCGTGCTCGCGTCCAGCCGCGGCGCGAACTTCAACATGCGCGCCGCGTTCCTGGAAGTCCTCATGGACGCGCTGGGAACGCTGGCGGTCATCGTCTCAGCCGTGCTCATCATGACCACCGGGTTTCAGCGTGCCGACACCATCGCCGCTGTCGCTATAGCGCTCATGATCATTCCCCGGGCTTTCCTTCTGGTTCGAGAAACTACCCACGTCCTCATGGAGTTCACCCCGGCTGGCCTCGACCTCGACCGGGTCCGAGCGCACATCCTTGCGATCGACCACGTGCGGGAGGTCCACGACCTCCACGCCTCGACTGTCGCCACCGGTCTTCCCACACTGTCTGCCCATGTCGTTCTTGACGATGAGTGCTTCGAGGACGGTCATGCCCCGGAGATCCTCGATACCGTGCGGCACTGTGTGGCCGAGCATTTCCACATCGAGCACACCACCTTCCAGCTTGAGACCCAGCACCACCGAGATCACGAACCCCCGGTCGCGCGGCACCCCTGAAGTACGGGAGATAGGGAACCGAACACGGGTATATGCGCCGACGTCTTGAAGATGCATGATCTAACTCAGTGGAGCCCGCCCGGCCGGCTTCGCCTTGGTGGATGAAGACCTGGTCGGCGCTTGCCCGAGTTCGGTGATCACCGAGCCGGTCAGTATGGTCAGCCACGGTGGGGGTCCTCGAAGGGAAGATGTTGGCATGGCGAGACTGTCCATAAGGCCTAGAGCAGTGTGCGGTCGCCGAAACCGCACTTCCTGCAAGTCCATCGGAACAGTAGCCGCAGCCATAGTCGGCATGCTGACGCTGACAAGCTGCGCGACCGGAGCTGACGCTGTCGCTACCGGCGAGACGTTCGACTTCGTCAGCCCGAATGGCCAGTTGGAGATTTTCTACGACCCTCCGGAGGAGCGTAGGAAGATCGCGCCGATGTCTGGGCCGAACCTGCTCGACCCCGAGATGACCGTGGCCGTCGGTGATTATCCCGGCGATGTGGTGCTGATCAACCTGTGGGGCCAATGGTGTGGGCCGTGCCGAGCGGAGATCGACGATCTACAACGCTTGCAGGACAAGTACGAATCCCGAGGGTTCACCAATGTCGGCGTCAATTTGCGTGACCCGAATCGCGACAAACCCGTTGACTTCGTCAAGGACAACGGGGTCACCTATCCCTCGATCTGGGACCCGTCCCAGGCTGCGGTCGCGGCACTGGACGGTTTTCCCACGTCGGTGGTGCCGGCGACACTGATCCTCGATAAGCAACATCGGGTGGCTGCGGTGTTTCTAGCGGAGATCACTGATTATCAGTTGGAGCCGCTCATCGAGAGGCTGCTCGCGGAGCCGGTCGGGAGCGACGCTTGATGAGCACGGTGTTGCTCGCGCAGTCCATTGGTGAGGCCTTTCAGCAGACAGCGGCTTCCGGCCCACTTCTGCTCGCGCTAGGTGCGTGCATGCTCGCGGGGCTCGTGTCGTTCGCCTCGCCGTGCGTGGTTCCGCTCGTGCCCGGCTACCTGGCCTATCTCGCAAGCATTGTCGGTGCGGAGCGCCCGGCAGTCACAGTGCAGGCGGCAGAACAACGTCGCGCCGCATCGGGCACGCTCACGCTTGAGGAGAAGCGCTACCGATCGTCATCGCGCAAACGCGTGGTTCTGGCGGCTCTGCTGTTCGTGGCAGGGTTCACGGTGGTGTTCGTCCTGCTGTCGGCGATGGTGTTGGGGGCCGTGCAGTATCTCGCCCCCCAGCAGGAGCTACTGCAGCGGCTCGGCGGAGTAGTCACAATCCTCATGGGGCTGGTGTTCATCGGGGTCGTTCCCGTACTTCAGAGGGACACCCGCATGCAGCCCAAAGCTCTGTCGACCTGGGCGGGCGCACCGTTGCTCGGGGCCGTCTTCGCTCTGGGGTGGACCCCCTGTCTTGGTCCGACGCTGGCGGCGGCCTTGTCAGTGGCCGCTGGGACTGGAATCGACGCGGCTCGCGGAGTGCTCCTTATTGTGGCGTACTGCTTGGGGCTTGGACTGCCTTTCGTGGTAGTGGCGTTTGGGTCTACGAGGGCCATCCGCACCGTCGGATGGCTGCAACGACACACCCGGAAAATTCAGATCGCCGGCGGCGTCATGCTCATCATCGTCGGTTTGCTGCTGCTTAGTGGTCTTTGGACTCAGTTCGTGTATTGGCTTCGCGACTTCGCCATCTCCGACACCACGCTGCCGATCTGAGTTAGGAGTGTGCGCACGCAGATTGTCGTCCGGTCGCTGGCAGCCATCATCATCAATGGTCTGTGGGCTGCTCGTATCGGAGCTACCGCTCCCCGAACCGTCGCTGGCACACTGGCTCCGTCATTGCCGCCCACCATTGCTGTCCGTACCTGACCGTGCCTCTGCGTTACCAGAAGTCGGTCGCGAGCCGTCGGCACGCCTCCGGGAATGCTCAGAATTCCGTGCGAGACGGTGTCCGGTCGTCTGGTTGCACAGCCTCTAAAAGTAGGGAAGTCACTTGAGTAAGAACCTGGCATTGTCCTTGGCCCTGATCGGTGTTGTCGGGCTCATCCTGGCCGGCATGCTGGTCTGGAACAGTCAAGACGAGTCATCCCCTGAGGCGGTCGGGGACGAGCCGACCGCGCAATTGGTGCGTGAGGACAGCCCCCGATTGTCCGAGGGTGAGGAAGCAGTGTTCGTCGAGTACCTCGATTTCGAATGTGAAGGGTGTTTGGCTCTGTACCCGGTGATCGAGGACCTACGGGACAAGTACGGGGATCGGGTTGAATTCGTGGTGCGTCACATGCCGTTGCACGATAACTCGGTCAATGCAGCACTGGCGGCGGAAGCTGCGGCCGAACAGGGTGAGTTCGAGGCTATGTATCAGCGACTGTTCGACTCCGTTGACCAGTGGGGCCACCAATCCACTTCCCAGGCGGAAACTTTCGTCGGTTACGCCGATGAACTGGGACTAGATGTCGACCGTTTCCGTGCCGATGTCAACGATCCGGCCACGTTGGCCAGCATCGAACAGAGCAGACAAGACGCTCAAGCCTTCGGAGTTACCGGCACGCCGACGCTGTTTCTGGACGGCCAACGCCTCGAGCCGACAAGCGTTGCCGATCTGGAAGCCAGCATCGAGGCAGCCCTGAATGACTGAAACCGCGGCAGGGTCCGAGGCTGACTTCGCACACGTCCAGGTGGGCGCCCGTCGGCTCGGTGCACTGCTGATCGGTGCAGGGCTCATCGGGCTCGCCGCAGCCATCGTGCTGCTGGTAGAGAAACTCGAACTACTGGTCAACCCTGACTACATACCCACCTGCGACGTCAGCCCGATTCTCTCGTGTGGCTCAGTCATGACCACACCCCAGGCTGAGGCCTTCGGCATCCCGAACCCGATTATCGGAATCGCAGGGTTCGCCGCGGTCGCTGTCGTCGGTGGGGCAGTCCTGGCCGGCAGTGGATTTCGCCGCTGGTTTTGGGTTGGCGCCCAAGTCGGTGTCACCTTCGCGGTGGTGTTCGTCCACTGGCTGATCTATCAAAGTCTCTACGTAATCGGCGCTTTGTGTCCGTACTGCATGGTCGTGTGGGCGGTGACAATCCCGATATTCTGGTACACCACCGTGTACAACCTCCAGCACTTCCAGGGGTCCACGCCGCGATGGGCGCGACAGAGCATTGAGATCGCCACGGGTTACCACGGCGTACTTCTCACCGCCTGGGTTCTCCTCGTCATCACACTGATCGCGGCCCGTTTCTGGGACTACTGGATCAGCTTGATGTAACCGTCAGCACCAACTCCTTGGGCCACTTGAGTGATCCAAGCACCGCGAACACGCCGCTCATCATCGCTCGCGGGGCCGCGCCCGCACACCCGACCGCGCCCAGTTACAGGTGACAGCGCGGAGCATAATACACTGGCACTAACGTTCCGCGGTTCGAATCGCTTCACCATGGTCCTTCATGTGAGTGCGAGGTGCCTGCCCAACGCCGAAGGTGGCCCCAACCTTCCGTGCTGCGGAGGGGGAGAGTTCGAGTGAACACAATGCGCAAATCGGTATTCGCTGCGGCGATCACCGCCGGTACTCTGCTGCTATCCGGCTGCACTGCAGACTCCCAGGGCGACGCTACGGCTACATCATCGGCGCCGGCTGAGGTTGCCCCGCTGGTGGCAGAAGATGTCTGGGTCAAAGCAGCTGACCCGAATGGCGCCGAAACTGAGCATTCCGGTGGCGAGATGAATCGCCAGGCCGAGGTGATGACGCCGGTGTTCGGAACCCTGCGAAATCAGTCCGACTCCGACCTTCGGCTGATCGGTGCTTCTTCCGACGTTTCCGAGCAGGCCGAGCTGCACGAGACTGTGCCCGGCCCGACCGGCGCGGCGACGATGCAGAAGCGAGAGGAAGGGTTTGCGATCCCTCCGGGCGGCGAACTCATTTTGGCGCCGGGGGGCAATCACGTCATGCTCATCGGGCTGCGTGGCCCGATCACCACAGGCCAACAGGTGACGATCACTCTCGAACTCGACGATGGCAACAGCACTGAGATGGTCGTCTCAGGGAGATCCTTCGAGGGGGGCAACGAAAAATATCAGGGCGGGGAGTGAACGACGGTGGCGAGGTCTGACCGTGGTCCACAACTCGGCCGCCGGGGCTTTCTGACCGGTGGCGCCGCTCTGGCCGGCGGCGTCGTAGGATTCGGTGTCGCCGATAGGACCGCCACTTCCAGCTCCGCAGACAGGGCTGTTCTCACCGATTCTCGCGCGGTCGGAGACGCGACGGAGCCATTCTATGGCGACCGACAGGCCGGAGTGACCACCGCGCCGCAGGCGCACGCGGTCTTCCTGGCCTTTGACCTCAGCAAGAAGGCGCACCGAGAGAACCTCACTGGAGTGCTGCGCACCTGGACTCACGACGCCGCCCGGTTGGCGCGGGGTCGAAGCGGACTTGCCGATCTCCAGCCCGAGTTGGCAGAGCATCCTGCCCGACTGACAGTCACCATCGGTTTCGGTCCCAACCTGCTCGGCAAAGTCGGACTGGGCGGCCGCAGTCCGCAGTGGCTTCGACCGCTCCCCGCTTTCCCGCAGATTGACCGTCTCGAGGACAGATGGTCCGGCGGAGACCTGTTGCTTCAGATCTGCGCGGATGACCCACTCACGGTGGCTCACGCCGCCCGCGTCCTGGCCTCCGGTGTCCGTGGTGTCGCCACCCAGCGGTGGGTCCAGCGCGGATTCCGGCGGGCAGTTGGCACCGATCCGTCCGGCCGGACGCAGCGGAATCTGTTTGGCCAGCTTGACGGCACCGTCAACCCCGCCCCCGCCGAATCCGACTTCGAGGCGCTGCTGTTTTCAGACGGCGCGGAACAGCAATGGATGCGTGGGGGGACGTCGCTGGTGCTGCGCCGCATCCGGATGACGATGAACTCGTGGGAGGAGATCGACCGAAACAGCCGCGAGCTTTCGGTGGGACGAAAACTGGACACGGGTGCTCCGCTCACTGGCACAGACGAGCACGACCCCGCAGACTTCACGGCGATGAACGAGGTCGGTTTGCCCGTCATTCCCGCCGAATCGCATATCGCCCGTGCGCATTCGCGCAACCGAAGCGAGACAATCCTACGTCGACCGTACAACTACGACGACACCCCGCAGCCAGGTGAGATCAGCAACTCCGGACTGCTGTTCGCCGCCTACCAAGCCGATCCGGTACGGCAGTATCTCCCGATCCAGCAACGACTCGCCGAGCAGGACATGCTTAACACCTGGACTGTGCCGATCGGATCAGCTGTCTTCGCCATTCCGCCCGGATGCCAGGAGGGTGGCTATATCGGCCAAGGAGTGATGGAGGGATAACCGTCCGAGGTACTGGCCAATGGCATCGACAGTCGGTTGACAGCCCGAGGCGGCGCACCGCACACGAGGGCGCCAGCTCCTCAGAACAGTTCAGAGCTAGCTCTGAACGGCAAGCGAATTGGTGGAGTACGGGTCGACGCCCTTCTGTCGGAGCCACTCCAGGGGATCCGCTCGATCTCGTCCCTCATTTGTCCAGACCTCGAAGTGCAGGTGAGGCCCGGTGGAAAAACCGCGATTTCCCATTAGGGCGATTGTTTGCCCTGCTTGTACGCGCTGGCCCGTGGACACTAGGACTTCCTCCATGTGTCCATAAACGGTCATCGTGCCCTCATCCGACATGATGCGCACCCAGTTGCCGAATCCTTGCGCTGGCCCGGCATCGATGACCATGCCCTCGCTGGCCGCCAAGATGGGAGTGCCGATGGCGTTGGCGATATCGGCACCGCCGTGGAGTGCCCCCCAGCGCTGGCCGAATCCGGAGGTCAGCGAACCGCTCGTCGGCATCGCTGCCTTCGGACGACGCGCGGTCTCCTCAGTGACCTGTCGGTACGTATCGATGGCCGTGCCGGTCATCAGCGAAGTGACCATGGAGGCGGCACCTTCGTCCGCGGCGTCCTCCCGTGGGGTGATGGGCTCAGGACTGCCAGGAAGTGGCACGGGCGCCTCTGCTTGGTCAGACGCAGTGGGAGGCACCTCGGGCGCGCTCGGACTGATCGTCGATTGGTGAGCGATCAGGTCGATGTGTTCACCGGAGGCGTCTTCATGCGGGGTGGCCAGAGCGCTGCCCGACGAGGTGACCGCCCCTGCAGCAACCGCGACCACGATGACCCGATCGCGGACGGCGGTTGCCTGGGAGGGGCGGCGATGTTCCCCGCGATGCCGAACCGTACCGTCGAGCCCCCAATGGTCGACTGTGAGCGAGTCTCCGTTGCGGCGAGCGCGCCTTCTCTTCACTGCCGCCGTGTCCCCTCTGTCGCTGCGCCGTGATGCTTTCGTGATCTTACCCGTGCGAAGGTAGTCGAGTCGATTCGGCCACTGCAAACCTCGGGGCAAGATGGCTCCCCCGTGCGAGGGTCGTTTGGCTGCTGCCCGCGGGCATGCGGGGCAGCCTCAAGGAGCTCGGCTTCAGTTCGAGCTCGGGCCCTGCTGTAGCACCTTCTCGGAGCGCGGTTCGGCACGCTTGTCCGCCGTGGCGCGGTGGGCACGTTCCCGCGTCTGTCCTCTACTGGAATGCCATCTGCGCCCGAGGGCGAGGAGGACAACCAACAGCATCGCCTCGCCCGCGGCCACGGAGATGCCACCTCCGACTTGCTGATCGCGAAGAAGATCAGGGATCCACGGCAGGTTGAGATCGCTGTACCAAGCCTCGGCGAGGATCGTTTGCGAGTTGATCAGCATAAGCCCGAAAAGGATATGAAACGACATCGAACTCAGGAGTATCAGGAATCTGGTGCGAGGGCTCACAGGTGTGGGTGTTTCATCCACGCCGATGATCACCCAGAAGAACAGGTAACCGCTGACCAGGAAGAATCCGTTCATGAACATATGGCCCAGGTGCTCGGAGATTAGCTCCTCGTACATGCCTCCGAGGTAGAAGAGGTAGAAACCAGCTACGAACTGCGCCCCGACGACGGCCGGGTGGGTGAGAAGCCGGGAGATCGGGTTGTTGATGAATTCGAGCAACCATTCGCGCGGACCGGGCGGATCTGCGGGTGCAGCGGCAGGTAGAGCACGGAGGGCGAGGGTCATCGGCCCCCCCATTGCGAGGAATATCGGCACGACGATGGACAGCAGAATATGTGCGGTCATGTGGGCGGAGAACTCGGCTCTCGCATACATGCCGAAGCCCGAGCTGGTGGTCAGAAAGAGGAACACACAGCCGGCCACCCACGAGATGGTGCGACCGGTCGGCCATCCGATTCCTCGCCTTCGCAGCGTTCGTAAGCCCCAGAGGTAAAGACCGAGCGCGACGACCGCCAGTGTTCCCGAGAGTAGATCGAACCGCCATTGCCCGACGATCGTGGCCATGGTGATCGGCCCGGAGAGTTGGAAGCCGATCAGCGATTCGTGAACGCTCGGGAGGTAGCGAGGTGCCGGCGGCGGGGTGCGGCCCAGAGATACAGCGATGGCCATAGTCGCGGCCATCAATCCAGCCTCAATGCCGGTGATACGAATGAGGATGCGCCGGCGAAGCGGTGCGTCGGGGTCCCGACTGTCCAGATCGGCGAGGATGCGGGCGCGTACCAGCAAACCACACAAGCCCAGTAGGGCCAGGGCGAACAGTTTAGCTACGACAAGCAATCCGTATGTGGAGGTGAGCAGGTCGGACAGGCGCAAACGGGTGAAGAGATTGATGACGCCGCTGAGTGCCATCACCACGATCGCCACGGTCGCGACCGCAGAGAATCGACGCAGTGCGAGCGCGACCTTCTTGCCTCCCCACCAGGCGTGCACAAGCACGGCGATGAGGCCGCCGACCCATGCTGCGGCGGCAAAGAGGTGAAGGATCAGCGAATTGGTGGCGATGTCGTGCGCCACCGCGCCTGCCGCATGTCCCGTCGCCGCGACCGGCAGCAGTGACAATACGGTGACGGCGAGCCACACCGCCGACCAACGCCACGAGAGGCTGAAGCGCTGGCCGATGCCTGCAATCAAAGCCAGCAACGCAGCCCACCGCCACGATGAGGCGACCTCGATCTGTTCGACGGCGAGAATCCACTGCTCGGGCGGAAGCGAGGCGGATAATGGTTTGCCCGAAGTGTCCGAGAGGGTGAGCAAGATGAGCAGCGCGGCCGAGGCCGCCCATGCCAGATTCGCCCACGATGAGAGTCGCTGTGCGCGATACCCGGCCACGTCGAGGGTCCCATCGGGTGCCGCAGGTGTGAAGAACACCGCGAACATCGCGGTGCCCACCGCGACTGCGCAGAGCAATTCGGCGACTACCCGTGTGGCAGGTAGCCCGGCAGTGGTGAGGATCCCAGGGTCGGGAATACCCAAAAGGACCAGGGCCTGGGCTGTTGATAATCCGGACAGCATGACCGCTAGAGCGGCACCGATGACGAGCAGGACCAGAATGACCGGCCAGACAGGTCGGCGCACGCTCGCCAGAGGAGAACTCATGGGCTCATCATAGAAAGCTCAACCCCGAGAACCGGAATGGACGAAGGGGGATCGCGACCAAGGGGGTCCTGCTGTCGGCGGAGCCAGGGAAATTAGCGGGGCCCGCCGAGGCCGTCGCCAACCAGGCTTCGGGTTGCACCTCGAAGGCCCCGGAGTCGTTCGAGGTCAATCGAGAGGTCGATGGGTAGCCGCCTGGCGGGACACGGCGACGGAAAGGAAAGGTTCGGTCAGCACATTGAGGCAGCAGCACTCAATAATCGAGACGGTTACCTTGTCGCAGATGGCGCCGTCGTTCCGCGTCGAACCTGGTGCCGTAGCGATCGCGAACAGTCTTCTCGATGAGGCGCTCATGCGAGATGGGTCCGCTGGCGGTAGTAGCAACGGGACGGCCTGATGCGTCGGTAGCAGTATTGTCACCGTCGTCGGTCCGCCCCTGGGGGCCCTCGCCGGCGTCGTTTTCGAGGTCGATGCCATCGGCACGGTTGCGGCGGCGCTCTCGGATGTCGCTCCACAGGAAGTACCCGAAGCCAACTGGTGCTAGGACCCCGAACGCGAGCCACTGCAACCCATAGGACAGGTAGCTGCCCGCCTCGATGGACGGCGTCGGCACCGGCTCGAGCGACCCGGGTTGGTTTCCGGGGAGTTGGAGGTGATGCGGCACGAGGTCGAGGCCCACAAGCGGACCTATTGCGGAGGTTTCGACATTGCGCACCATGTGTCGACCATGCAAAACGATGGGCTCTGCTGGCGCATCGGTAGCCATTCGGAGCCTGGCGGTGATGGTCACGGGATCAGCCGGTACCGCAGGGTAGTCCGGCACCGAATTGTTCTCGCCGACTGGAACCCACCCGCGATTGATGAGAAGGTCAGTGCCCTTCTCGGTTCGAAAGGCGGCGAAGACCTGGTACACGGCTTTACCGTCGACCGCTCGTTGGCGTAGTAGAACTTCTGCCTCCGGAAGGTAGCGGCCAGTCGTCGTCACGAGGTGCCACTCGGACTGCTCCAGCGGAGTGTTGCCAGTCGTCAGCTCCGCCAGCGGCACCGGATCGGCCTCGATGCTCTCACGGAGTTGTGAGTTGCGTGCCTGTAGATCCTCATTCTTGCCCAACTGCCACGGTGCAAGCAGCGTGAAACACGCGTACACAAAAAGCGCGACGGCGATAACGGCGATCAGCCATCCCGACGTGATCGCACGAAAGAACCTCTGCACGCCGTTCACGGTAGACCCGGGACCAAAGCGGTCAATATCTGGGACCTCCGGTTCGCCGAGACCGCCGCGGTGGGCGCATCCGTCAGATGATGACACCGTTCGTCGCAAGCCACGACACCGAGTCGATCCACTGGCCGGCGGGGTTCTGCACGCCCAGGTGCAGATGCGGGCCGGTCGAGTCACCCCGGTTGCCGACTTCGCCGATCACCTGGCCGGCAGTGACCCGCTCGCCCACGGACACGTAGTTGGCGTTGTTGTGGCCGTACTCCAGGAGGTAGCCGTCGTCAGTCTGGATGCGGATCCACAGCCCATAGCCGGCGGCGGGCCCGGAAGCCACGACAGTGCCAGACTTGGCCGCGTACAAGGGAGTACCGATTGGAGCGCCGAAGTCGGTGCCACTGTGGTTGGAGCCCCACCGGGGGCCAAAGCTCGAAGTGACAACACCGTCGGTCGGCTTGTGTGCGTCGACGCTGCCAGGCAGCTGCAAAGAACCGAGCCCGAGCTGATCTAGCCCGGGAATCTGGCTGGCGTACGCGCGGACCTGCTCGGCCCCGATGCCGTGCTGAGCGCCGACCTCCTGGACCATCTGTCCGACCTGGTCGAGATCAGACGATTGGGCGGAGGCGGTAGGCGTGGCGCTCAGTGCTGCACCGCTAGCAATCGCCGCGCCGGCCAGGGTGGTGGCAGCCATGCGGCCGATTCCCGCAGAGTGGCGGGCCCGATGCCGGCCGGCAGGGGACGCAGTGGTCTCGACACCGAGCGAGACCATGAGATCGGCGAACGGTACAGCCCGCGAAGAGTTCGACATGCTGATTCCTTTGACGTGGTGATGCTTCCGGCTGGCCGCGGGCGGTCTCCGATTACTCTCGAAACGGTAACAGTTTCATATCGTCTTGTCTTGCGCGATCTCCGGAGACTTGAAACATCGCAGGTCAAACCGGCTCTTCGCATCTAAGTGTGGGGTCAGGTCCGTAGCCCGCCGGCGATGAGGAGCATCCGCAGGCGGTAGTTGTCGCGGTTGCGGTAGCCGCGGGCCAGGCGCCGGTGGAGTTCGATGAGGCCGTTGATCGCTTCGGTTCCTCCGTTGTTGGATCGGTCGGTGGTCCAGTAGGCGAGGAAGGAGTCCTTCCACTTGCGAAGAGTGCGGCCGAGGCGGGCGATCTCTGGGATCGGGCAGGACGGCAAGGTCGCGAGTATCTTCTCCGCAGCGCTGCGCCCGGCTGGCAGGTCTTTGTGGTGGTAGGCCTGTCGGAGTTCGTGGGCGATCTGCCAGGCGAGGAACAGTTCCTCGTGCCGGGGGTCGGCGGCCAATGCGTCATTGAACCGTCGCCACTGCCGCTCGGTCAGCCGTGCCGGGTCGCAGCGGATGATGGTGCGGATCCCGTAGAGCGGGTCGCCCTTGCGTCCGCGGTGGCCGCAGATCTGCTGCTGCAACCTACGGCGGACCTCGTCCACGGCGCCGAGAGCGAGCTTGACGACATGGAAGGCATCGAGCACCGCGGTGGCGTCCTCGAGTTCGTCATCGATGGCCCGCTTGTAGCCGTGGAACGGATCCAAGGCGGCGATCTCGACACCGCTGGTGAAGCCCTTGCCACGACCGGTGAGCCATTCGGCCAGCACTGCCCCGGAGCGACCTGGCACGAGATCCAGCAGCCTGGCCTGCACCTTTCCTTGGCGATCGCGGGTGAGATCGACCATCCCGGTCAGTTCCTTGGGTCCGCGCTTGCGGCGGGAGACGTGGTGCCAGATGTGTTCATCGACTCCGAGGGTGAGGACGCCGTCGAAGCGGTCCGGATCATCGGCGAGCGACTGCAGCACGGCCTTGACCGGCGTCCACACGGTGTGCCACGCGGTGCCGAGCTGGCGGGCCAGTCCGTTGACGGTGGCGTGCTCTCGTCGCAGCTGCTGTACCGCCCACTCCACTACGCGGGTCGTGGTGGCGTGCCGCGGCGAGGCCAGGCCGGGAAGATGTTCGACGAAGGTGCAGCGTTCGCACGCCGCTCCCGGGCACAGGAAGCGGCGCTTGCGCCAGATGATCGTGACGGGGCGACCGAACGAGGGGATGTCGACCAGACGCACTACCTGCCGGCCATGGCCTACTCCGACGGCGCCGCAGTCGGGGCACCCGACAGGCCCAGGCTCGGACTCGACGGTCACCTCCAGGTGCTCGTCGACCATGCGCGCATCAAGGACGTACACGTCATCGAGACCGACGAGAACATCGCAGCGGGAACAACGAGACGAAGGTGCGGCGCCAGCGGCAGGCCGGCAGCACCCGATAGGCTCAGACATGGGTCGAGGCCCCTTCGGGATTGGGTGTAGAGGTACTTCCAATCCTTCAGGGCCTCGACCCTCTTGCTCCCTACTGCTTCACCGGCGTGTCGCCCTCACCCACACTCAGATGCGAAGAGCCGTCAAACCGTTGCTGGTCCGTGCGCTACGGTCGATCTGGCCATACGTCTTGGTGGCCAGGCGACAACGGGCTCGGGTAGACGTCCGTCCGAAGAACGTATGAGGGAGTGGAATAAGGGGGCTCGTACAGTGGGGACACAGACAAAACTGCAGCTGAGAGCTCGGGGATCGGGCCGAGCATGGCTGTTGGGCCCGGCCCTAGTCGCGGGTGTGGCCTACCTTGACCCTGGAAATGTTGCCGTCAACATGTCTGCCGGGGCTCAGTTCGGGTACTTGTTGGTATGGGTGCTTGTTGCGGCGAACGCAGCGGCGTGGCTGGTCCAGTACCTTTCGGCCAAGCTCGGGTTGGTTACTGGGTCGAGCATGGCTGAGCTTCTCGGTCAGCGCATCGCCAACCGGGCATGGCGTGTCCTGTATGGGTTGCAGGCCCAATGCGTCGCGATCGCTACCGATGTCGCTGAAGTCATCGGGGGCGCCGTCGCGCTGTGGATCTTGTTCGATGTCCCCCTTGTTGCCGGTGCTGTTATCACGGGAGTCATCTCCACAGGGCTTCTCTTGCTGCAAGCTCAACGTGGAGCAAGAACGTTTGAGTTCGCGATTATCGGCCTTATGCTCGTGATCGTCATCGGGTTCTGTTACGGCCTGTTCATTGCTCCGCCCGAGCCTGGTGCAGTACTAGGTGGCATGATCCCCCGCTTCGACGGCGCCCAATCGGTGTTGCTGGCAGCAAGTATTCTCGGGGCAACGGTCATGCCGCACGCAATCTACGCGCACTCCTCACTCGCCCGTGACAGGTTCGGTACAGAGAGGACCTACCCGCTTTCCCGGTTAATCAGGGCAACCCGGGTAGATGTGACTATCGCGTTGACGATCGCCGGGTCAGTGAACCTAGTGATGCTGCTTGTGGCGGCATCGGTGCTCCCCGGAGTGGCGGGCACTGAGACTATTGAAGGGGCTCACGCTGCGATCGAGAACACCCTCGGCACGACAGCCAGTCTTATGTTCGCAATCGCGCTATTGGCTTCAGGGCTCGCATCAACTGCCGTTGGCGCCTACGCGGGCAGCGACATCATGGGGGGCCTGTTTCGTACCCGGATGAAACTCCTCACCCGCAGGCTCATCACCATTATCCCATCCATTATTGTGCTAGCAGCCGGGGTTGATCCCACGTACGCGCTGATTCTGAGCCAGGTAATTCTGTCGTTTGGCATCCCGTTTGCGCTGGTGCCATTGGTGTGGCTCACTTCCCGAAAATCCCTCATGGGCGCCTCGGTCAATGCGCGCGAAACAACATTACTGGGCTGGGCGATCGCTGCTGTAATCATTGCTTTGAATGTCGCGCTGGTGGCTCTCGAGACGGGAATTGCCTGAGTTACACCACCCTATGGTGCACCATAGTTGCTGCGGCATGTTGCACCGTCCGGAGGGGCTCCGCGTGGTGCGAACGCGTGGTATGAAACACGAGTCTCGACAACGGTCCGCAGGTGGCGACCTGCTCCACCATTCCGTCATTTCCCTGCGGTCAAGGTGGCGCAAGCAACGAAGCGCAGGCCCGAGATCCACCCACGCGCAGGTCGCGCTGGGGTTGACCGATACGAATGTGGGGAACGGTTCGGTGGGGTACAGAGTTCGCACAATCTACAACTCGGCACCGTTAGCTTGTCATAAGATAAA